>JAEWLO010000248.1 GCA_023457475.1 Pseudomonadota bacterium
CATCGAGATCGATTACTGCCCGCAGTGCCGCGGGGTCTGGCTGGACCGTGGCGTGCTGGACAAGATCATCGAGCGTTCGGCAGGGGCGGCCGCGCCGGCTCCGGTGCGCGCGGCCGCGCCGCCACCGCCGCAGCCGGACATGCAGGTGCAGCACCGTGATACGCGTCATCTGGGGCAGAAGCACTCCGGTGACCGGTATTACGGCGATCAGCACGGCGGGTACCGGAAGAAGAAGAAAGAGAGCTTCCTTTCTGATTTGTTTGATTTCTGAGGGCTGACGGGTCGCCGGACTCTGGCAATTGGCCGGGGGCCGGCCAACGTTATGCCTGCCGTCCTGGCAGGCACCCTCCGGGCCGTCGCTGCGCGACGTTGAGAACGGCTCCTGCCGTTCTCTTCGGCGCTACCGGTCATGCATCTCCGTCGGGTTGCGAAGCGAATGCCCGCCGTCCATGGCGGGCAACGATCAGAACCACAGCCGTACGCCGGCCACCCAGCGGGTGTCGCGGAGGTGGTCACCGTCGGCGCGGTGGTAGTCCGCGGTGTCCCCGAACAGGCGCTCGTGGCTGATGCCCACGTACGGCGCGAAACTCCGGCTGAACTCGTAGCGCAGCCGCAGGCCGGCTTCCACCTTGTTCAAGCCGGTACCGATGCGGTGCTCCGGCTCGTCCCGGGCGGCGAAGGTGGCTTCCACCAGCGGCTGCAGGATGAGCCGGTTGGTCAGCAGCAGCTCGTATTCCACCTCCGCCGTGGCCATCAGCTGGCCGCCTTCGCCGAGGTAGGCGGTGGCCGAGGTTTCGAACTTGTACGGAGCCAGCCCCTGCACGCCGAACGCGGCCCAGGTGCGGGAATCCGCAGGGCGCATGTCCTGCTTCACGCCGACCAGCACGTCCCACCAGGGGGAGACGCTGCGCCCGTACAGCACCTCGAGGTCGGATGCCTCGGTACGACCCCCGCTGCGCTCACCCTCGCTGCGCAGCCACAGGCGGTTGATGTTGCCGCCAACCCAGCCACTGGCTTCCCATGCCTGGCCGGAGCCATGCTGGCCATCCCAGCCTTCGAGACGGTTGATCAGCAGCTGGCTGTGGACGTCCGGCGCATGCTCCATCGCGCCGTGATCGATCGGCGGGAAGGCGGCCGCGCGGTCGGCCTCGGTGATGCGGGGAATGGGCTCGTGGGGTTGCGTCGGCGCGACAGAGGCATGCCCCATCGCGGCGTGGTCCATTTTCGAATGGTCCATGTTCGAATGGTCCATCTTCGAGTGGTCCATCTTCGAATGATCCATGGCCTCGGGCGGATCCGACGCTGCCTCGGCGTGATGATGGGACTGCGCCCACGCCGGCAGCGCCAGCGCGAACAGGAGGGCGGTCAGCAGTGGCGACCGGGAGAAGCGACGATGGCGTCTCATTCTTCGATCCTCACTTCGCGCATCATGCCGGCTTCCATGTGGTAAAGCAGGTGGCAGTGGTACGCCCAGCGACCGAGCGCATCGGCCCGCACGCGATAGCTGCGCCGCGTGCCCGGTGGCATGTCGATGGTGTGCTTGCGCAGGTGGAAGTCGCCGTTGGCATTCTCCAGGTCGCTCCACACGCCGTGCAGGTGGATCGGGTGCTGCATCATCGTGTCGTTGACCAGCACGATGCGCATGCGCTCGCCATAGTTCAGCCGCAGCGGCTCGGCACTGGCGAAGGGAATGCCATCGAACGACCAGCTGAACTTCTCCATGTGGCCGGTGAGGTGCAGTTCGACCTCGCGCCCCGGTTCGCGGCCATCCGGATCGTCGAACAGGCTGCGCATCGCTCCGTAGGTGAGCACCTCGCGCCCATTGTCGCGCAGGCCGATGCCCGGATCGTCCAGCTTGGGATCGGTGGCGTTGCTGCGCATGTCGATGAGCAGATTGCCGGATTCGCTGGCGGCATGCTTCGGTGCCTTGTCGCCGCCGCCGTGGGCCGCGTGCCCCATGTGCGCCCCGCACCCGCCTTCCATGCCTTTCATGTCATGCCCGGCAGGCCCATGGCCCATGTCGCTCATGGTCAGCAGCGGGCGCGGGTCGCGTGCCGGGATCGGTGCCTGCAGCCCGTGGCGGACCGCGAGCGTTCCAGCGGCATAGCCGGTGCGGCCCATGTCCTGGCAGAACACGGTGTAGGCATCCTGGCCGCTGGGTTCGACGATCACATCGAAGGTTTCCGCTGGTGCGATGCGGAATTCGTCGATGCTGACGGGGTGGATGTACTGGCCGTCGGCCGCGACCACGGTCAGTTTGAGGCCCGGAATGCGCACGTCGAAATAGGTCATCGACGCGCCGTTGATGAAGCGCAGCAGCACCTTCTCGCCGCTGCGGAACAGCCCGGTCCAGTTACCCGCCGGTGCGGTGCCGTTGAGCAGGTAGGTGTAGGTGTGGGCGTTGATGTCGGAGATGTCGGTGGGCGTCATCCGCATGCGCCCCCACATGCCGCGGTCGGCGGTGGCGGCGGCCCAGCCGTCCTTGCGCACATCGCGCAGAAAGTCGGGCACGGTGCGTTTGTAGTAGTTGTCGTGCTCGGCGAGCTTCTTCATGCGCCGGAACAATGCACCCGGGTCCAGGTCGGTCCAGTCCGACAGCAGGATCACATGCTCGCGGTCGAAGCGGTACGGAGCCGGCTGCAGGGGATCGACAATCAATGCGCCATAGAGCCCCGCCTGTTCCTGGAACATGGAATGGCTGTGGTACCAGTAAGTGCCGGACTGCTTCAGGGTGAAGCGATAGTCATACGCCTCGCCGGGCGCGATGCCGTTGAAGCTCAGACCGGGTACGCCGTCCATGTTGGCCGGCAACAGAATGCCGTGCCAGTGGATGGAGGTGGGGTGGTGTTGCAGGGTGTTGGCCACGCGGATGCTGACCGTATCGCCCTCGCGCCAGCGCAGGATCGGCGCAGGCAGGCTGCCGTTGACGGTGATGGCCGGCCGGGTCCTTCCGGTGAAGTTCGCCAGCGACTCCCCGATGTTCAGTTGGAACTGCTCGCCGGTAAGCACCTGCGGCGCATGGACTGCGGCGGCTCCGGCGGCGGCCAGGGCACGGGAGGGCAATGCCGCACTGAGGCCGGCCATCACGCCGCCGGCTGCAAGCCCCTGTACGAACAGGCGGCGTGACGGCAACGGCGGAACACCGTTGCCGGTAGAAAAAGGATGACGCATGAAGACTCCGAATCGGATCCACGGGCACGCACGGTGCCGGCAGGACGCACGCGCAAGGGCGCGGTGCCCACGATGCAGCGGAAGGCTGCGGCGGGGAATCAGCCGATGGGAGGGCGGGAAATGCGTTCGCGCAGTGGCATTGGCGATGCCTCGGCGGGAGCTGGCTGCGGACTTTCGGCCCGCGGCAGCCGCGTTGGCTGCCAGGCAATCTGCGGGGTCAGGCCGGGCTGCTGGGCGCAGTCGCGCAGGCAGTCCTTGATCTGGCCATGATCACCGTCGTGCGGCGGGGCCTCGGCGGAGGAAGCTTGACCCGCATGCACTGTTACCGGGGGCGCATCGCCATGGCAGGGCGGTTCTCCCTCAGCTGCGGCGGTGGCAGGCAGCAGGGCCAGCGCCATGGGCGCGGCCATCGCCACGTTCAGCCCGTTCAACAACAGGCTGAGCATCAGGACGACGCGCAGAAGCAGGCCACGGGTGGACATGGCGGGCATCTTGGCAGCAATCCGGCGGGCGCGCACCCGTGCCTGAACGCAACGTTCAACTCTGGACCCGGGTCCGGCAGAGGCCATCAGCCTTCCTCGCGGACGACTTCGACCAGCCGCGCCCCGTAGCGGGTGAGCTTGGTGCCGCCGATCCCCCCCACCCGGGCCAGTGCATCGATGCTGGTGGGGCGCTGTTCCGCGATGTTGCGCAGGGTGCTGTCGTGGAAGATCACAAAGGCCGGTACGTTCTGTTCGCGTGCCAGCTCGGCGCGCAGGCCGCGCAGCGCGTTGAACAGGGCGAGGTCCTGCGGCAGCACCGACAGCCCGGTTCGCTGCCCGCTACGGTCGCGCTCGCGGCTCGGAGCCTGCTCGCGTCGCATCATCACCTTGCGTCGGCCCTTGAGCACGTCGCGGCTGGCGTCGGTAAGGCGCAGGCCGCCATACGCCTCGCTGTCAACTTCCAGCAGGCTGGCGGCCACCAGCTGGCGGAACACGCTGCGCCAGGTGCGGGCGTCGAGGTCGTTGCCGATGCCGTAGGTGCTCAGGGCGGTGTGCCCGAACTGGCGGATCTTCTCGTTGTCGCCGCCGCGCAGGATGTCGATCAGGTGGCCGACACCGAAGCGCTGGCCGCTGCGGTACACGCAGCTGAGCGCCTTCTGCGCGGCGATGGTGGCGTCCCAGGCATCGGGCGGTTGCAGGCAGTTGTCGCAGTTGCCGCAGGGTTGGGGGTAGGTTTCGCCGAACCCGGCCAGCAGCACCTGGCGGCGGCACTGCATCGATTCACAATAGCCGAGCAGGTGGTCGAGCTTGGCCCGCTCCAGGCTCTTGCGTTCTTCGCCGGCCTCGGACTGTTCGATCATCTGCTTGAGCAGCACCACATCGCCCAGGCCATAGCACAGCCACGCCTCGGCAGCTTCGCCGTCGCGACCGGCGCGGCCGGTTTCCTGGTAATACCCTTCCATCGACTTGGGCAGGTCCGTGTGCGCGACAAAGCGCACATCCGGCTTGTCGATGCCCATGCCGAAGGCGATGGTCGCGCACATCACGATGCCGTCCTCGCGCAGGAAGCGACGCTGGTTCTCGGCGCGCACCTCGGCCGGCAGTCCGGCGTGATAGGGCAGGGCGTTCATGCCCTGCGCGCACAGGAACTCCGCGGTTTCCTCGACTTTGCGCCGCGACATGCAATACACAATGCCGGCCTCATCGCGGTGGCCGCGCAGGAAATCGAGCAGCTGACGCTTGGCGTTGTCCTTCTGGACGACGGTGTAACGGATGTTGGGCCGGTCGAACGAGCTGACGAAGTGCTGCGCGGTGGTGAGATCGAGCCGCTCGGCAATCTCGCGCTGGGTGGGGGGATCGGCGGTCGCGGTCAGCGCGATGCGCGGCACCTCGGGCCAGCGCTCGTGCAGGACGGTCAGCTGGCGGTATTCGGGCCGGAAGTCGTGACCCCACTGCGAGACGCAATGGGCCTCGTCGATGGCGAACAGGGCGATGCGGCTGCGGCTGAGCAGGGACAGAAAGCGCCCGGTCAACAAGCGCTCGGGTGCGACATACAGCAGTTCGAGCTCACCGGACAGCAGTTCGCGCTCGACCCGGGCGGCGGTTTCGGCATCGAGGGTGGAATTGAGGTACTCGGCGCGCACGCCGAGCTGGCGCAGCGCTTCAACCTGGTCCTGCATGAGCGCGATCAGCGGCGAGATGACGATGCCGGTGCCGTCGCGGAGCAGCGACGGCACCTGGTAGCACAACGACTTGCCGCCGCCGGTGGGCATGAGGACGAGCGCGTCATTGCCGGCGGCGACGTGCTCGACGATCGCCTGCTGCGGACCGCGGAAATCGTCGTAGCCAAAGACGCGGCTGAGCAGGTCGTGCGCGGGGCGGGAGGACATCCCCCTAGTTTACCGGTTCCAGTCGGCTCTTCCCTGTCCGGATTCTGCCAGCTCCTTTGTCGGCATTCCGGCGAACAGCCGGTACGCAACGGTCTGCTGGCTTTGGCGGGACGGTGTGGGTTTGCGAGGGATCCCGCGTGCCTTCGGCCCGCCAGATCCGCGCATTTCACCTTAACCCCGCGCCGTCGGCGCGCCCCCTTCAACAAGAAGGGGGCTCTCCACCAGAAAGCGTTCATCGACCGGACGCAAGCCACGCAGGGCGTGGCTCCACGCGAAAGCCGTCCGGACGCCCGCGCGATGCCAGATTCAGGAAGGCCGGCCAACGGCCGGCCCTACCCGCCTTACTGGAGAAGCGAGCGCAGCATCCACGCGTACTTTTCGTGGGTCTGCAGGCGCTGGGTCATCAGGTCTTCGGTCGGGGCGTCGTCGCCCTTGGCGGCCACGTCCAGCACCTTGCGGGCGGTGCGGCAGACGGCCTCGTTCGCGGAGACCAGTTGGCGTACCATTTCACGCCAGTCCGCGCTGTCGGTCAGGCCCGGCTCTTCCGGAATGGAGGTCAGGGCCGCGAACTCGCGGTACGAACCCGGGGCATTGAAGCCCAGGGCGCGGATGCGCTCGGCCACTTCGTCCAGCGCCGCCCACTGTTCGGTGTACTGGGTCTCGAACATGGTGTGCAGCGAGTTGAACATCGACCCCGTCACGTTCCAGTGGAAGTTGTGGGTCTTCAGGTAGAGCGTGAACGCATCGGCCTGGAACGCGGCCAGACCGTCGGCGATCTTCTTGCGATCGCCCGCCGTGATCCCGATATCGATGTTCGGGGCCGAGGGGGCGGCGGCGGCCAGCTTCTGCTTGCCGGTCTTGGCCTTGGTCGGGGTCTTGGTCTTTGCCATGGGGGAACTCCTCCGGGTGGATGGGCTGGCCTTCACAATAGATCAGACTAACCTGTCTGGTGAACTCAAAGTTTTAGAACGATTCGATTGATGGCAGCTATCAATAAACCTGATCCCTCCGCCCTGCGCCTCAAGCAGTCCGCCATCGACGGTGCCATGAGCCGGGATCGGGGGCGCCTGCTCGGGCTGCTGTCGCGCCTGCGTGCCAAACCCGGCGATGCCGCTGCCGAGGCCGCATTCGAGCAGGCAGTGCAGGCCTCCGTGCGGCGCCGCCAGGCGCGGGCGCTCGATCAACCGTCCATCAGTCTGGATGACAGTCTGCCGATTGCGCGTGAAGCCGAACGCATCACTGCATTGATCCGCGACCACCAGGTGGTGGTGATCGCGGGCGAAACCGGTTCGGGCAAGACCACCCAGCTGCCCAAACTGTGCCTGGCCGCCGGACGCGGCGTGGCCGGCATGATCGGCTGTACCCAGCCGCGGCGGATCGCCGCACGTGCCGTCGCCACCCGCGTCGCCCAGGAGCTGAAGTCTGAACTGGGCACCCTGGTGGGTTACCAGGTGCGCTTTACCGACCGCGTAGGCGACGATACCCGCATCAAGTTCATGACCGACGGCATCCTGCTGGCGGAGATCAGCAGCGACCGCTGGCTGTCGCAGTACGACACCCTGATCGTCGACGAAGCGCACGAGCGCAGCCTCAACATCGATTTTCTGCTGGGCTACCTCAAGCAGCTGCTGTCCAAACGGCCGGATCTGAAGCTGATCGTCACCTCGGCGACCATCGACACCTCGCGCTTCGCACAGCATTTCAACGACGCGCCGGTGATCAGCGTCGAGGGCCGTACCTTCCCGGTGGAGGTGCGCTACCGACCGCTGGAAGGCGAGGGCGGTGGCGAGGCCGACAGCGGGCGCGATGGCGAACGCACCATCAACGAGGCGCTGGTGGCCGCGGTGGACGACATCACCCGGCTGGACCCGCGCGGCGACATTCTGGTGTTCTTCCCGGGCGAGCGCGAAATCCGCGATGCGCACCAGGCGCTGGAACGGCGGAAGTACCGCGAAACCGAGGTGCTGCCGCTGTATGCGCGGCTTTCGGTCAAAGATCAGGATGAGGTTTTCAACCCGGGCAGCCGTCGGCGCATCGTTCTCGCCACCAATGTGGCCGAGACCTCGCTGACCGTACCGCGCATCCGCTACGTGATCGATCCGGGCCTGGCCCGGGTCAAGCGCTACAGCCCGCGGCAGAAGCTGGACCGCCTGCATATCGAAGCGGTGTCGCAGGCCAGCGCCAACCAGCGCAAGGGACGCTGTGGCCGTGTCTCCGAAGGCGTGTGCTACCGGCTGTATTCGGAAGCCGATTTCCTCTCGCGCGCCGAGTTCACCGATCCGGAAATCCGCCGCTCCAGCCTGGCCGGGGTGATCCTGCGCATGCTGCAGCTGGGCCTGGGCCGGATCGAGGACTTTCCGTTCCTGGAAGCGCCTGACGAGCGCGCCATTGCCGATGGCTGGCAGCAGCTCGGTGAACTGGGAGCCATCGACGAGCAGCGCCGCCTGACGCCCACCGGCCGCCAGATGGCGCGGCTGCCGGTGGACGTCAAGCTGGCGCGCATGCTGGTTGCCGCGCAGGCGCAGGGCTGCCTGCGGCCGATGCTGGTGATCGCAGCGTTCCTGGGCATCCAGGATCCGCGCGAACGTCCGCCCGAAGCGCGCGCGGCGGCCGACAACGCGCATGCGCAGTTCGCCGATGCGCGCTCGGAGTTCGTTGGCGTGCTACGGCTGTGGGAAGGCTACCGCCAGGCCCATGAGGACCTCACCCAGTCGAAGCTTCGCGGCTGGTGCGAGCGCCATTTCCTGGGGTTCCTGCGCATGCGCGAGTGGCGCGAGCTGCATCGCCAGCTGCGCGTGTTGTGCGAGGAACTGGGATGGAGCGAGGAGCCGGTGGAGGCCATGCTCGGTCCGCTGCTCGCCGGTGCGTCGGCACCGGCTCCGGCGCGCGACGACGAGGCCAAGGCCAAGGCAACCCGTGGCCAGCTGCATCGCGCGGCCCGTCTGGCCCGCGAGGGCCGTGCCGAACCGCCGGCGTTACCCGAGAGTGGTGGCCGTCGGCCGGCCCCGGCGATGCAGGAGGTCCCGGTCTCATCGGCACCTCGCGTCGACCCCAACCCCTTCAGCGAACGCACCCGCACCCAGGCCTACCAGACGCTGCATCGCGCACTGATCGCCGGCCTGCCCACCCAGGTGGGACACCGCAGCGACAAGGGGGATTTCCTTGCGCCGCGCCAGCGTCGGTTCCTCCCGTTCCCGGGCTCGGCCATGGCGAAGAAGCCCGCTCCGTGGCTGCTCGCCGCCACGCTGCTGGATACGCAGAAGGTGTGGGGCCTGACGCTGGCGGCGATCGAACCGGACTGGGTGATCGCCGAACTGCCGCACCTGCTGTTGCGTCGTCATTTCGATCCGCACTGGTCGCGCGCGCAGGGGCAGGTGCTCGCCTCGGAACAGATCAGCCTGTTCGGGCTGGTGCTGGCTCCGAAAAAGCCTGTGCACTATGGTCGCATCGCGCCCGGTGAGGCTCATGACATTTTCGTGCGGCAGGCGCTGGTCACCGGCGAAATCAACACACGCGCCAGCGTGATCGCCGACAACCTCAAGGTGTTGGAACAGGCCCGCGAGGAAGAGGCCAAGCTGCGCCGTGCCGGCATCGTGGCCGACGAGGACTGGCAGGCCCGGTGGTACCTCGACCGGATTCCCGCCGAGATCCATTCGGCGGCGGGTCTGGACAGCTGGTGGAAGGCGCTCGCCCCTGAACAGCGGCGGGCGGTTGCCTGGAGCCTCGGCGATCTGCTGCCGGGCGAAGGCAGCGACGCCGAGCGCTATCCGAAGTACCTGCCGCTGGGGGATGCACGGCTGGCGCTGCATTACCGCTTCGAGCCCGGCAGCGAGGACGACGGCGTCAGTCTGGATGTCCCGCTGCACCTGCTCAACGCGCTGGATCCGGCGCGGTTGTCGTGGCTCGCGCCCGGCTTTGTCGCCGACAAGGCCTCCGCGCTTATCCGCGGCCTGCCCAAGGCGATGCGCCGCAACTATGTCCCGGCTCCGGATTTCGGCAGAGCATTCGCCGAGGCATTTGCCCAGCCGACGGCCGACGACCTGCGCGGCGAACTCGCCCGGTTCCTGTCGCGTGCCACCGGTGCCGCCGTGGCGGCGACGGATTTCGAGGACGCGACGCTGGAAGCCCACCTGCGCATGAACCTGCGCTTGTACGACGCGCAGGGCAAACTGCTGGCGGCCTCCCGCGAACTGGAGGCATTGCGCGCGCGCTTCGGCGCACAGGCCGGTGATGCATTCGCCGCCCGTGCCGGGCGGGCGCTGGCCGCCGAAGGGCTGCGTGAGTTTCCGGCGGCAGCCATTCCGCTGCAGGTGCCAGGCGAGGCCGGCGTCCCCGCCTACCCGGCGCTCGTCGATGCCAGCGAGGCGGTGTCCCTGCGGATCTTCGCCGACCGGAACGAAGCGGCCGAGCACCATCCGCGCGGCGTGCGACGCCTGCTCGAGATCGCGTTGGCCGACAAGGTCAAGCAGGCACGCAAGCAGCTGCCGGTGCCACCCAAGACCGGTCTGCTGTACGCCGCGATCGAGTCACAGGAGCGACTGCGCGGCGATCTGGTCGATGCGGCGGTGAATGCCGTGCTGGCGGACGGGCTCGGCGAGATCCGCGACCCGGCGGCCTTCACGCAGCGACGGGAAGCGGCCGGGCGGGCGCTGTTCGGCGAAGCCATGGCGCGGCTGAAACTCGCCGAGAGCATCCTGGCCCACGTGGCCGAGCTCAAGCCGTTGCTGGAAGCGCCGTTGATGGGCTGGGCACGGGGCAACCTCGATGATCTGGAACAGCAACTGGCCGCGCTGATCCACCCCGGCTTCCTGCGCGAAACGCCGGCCGACGCACTGGCGAACTATCCGCGCTACCTGCGCGCCATGATCCTGCGCAGCGAACGCGCCAAGCGCGATCCGCCGCGCGACCAGGCGCGCATGCTGGAACTGCATCCGTTCCTGGAGGCGCTGGAGGAGGCGGACGCGCGTGGCCTGCGCGACCGGCCGCAATGGCAGGCGCTGCGCTGGGACCTGGAGGAGCTGCGGGTGTCGCTGTTCGCCCAGGAGCTGGGCGCGAAGACAGGGATATCGGCGAAGAAGCTGGCACAGCGGGTGGCGGCCCTGCGTACGGCGTGAGCGTCGGTCCCCCATGCCGGACCGGCATGGGGGCACGCCATCATTTGATCCGCTTGACCTTTGCGCGGGTGTTCGAACCCTTGACCTGCATGTACCAGATGCCGGTGATGCTGGGGGTGATCGACACTTCCGCGTCGGTGAGACGCACGCCGGCGAGGGTGGTCTCGTCGACCTGTTCCCATTCCTGCTTGTTGGCCAGTACGTACACACGTCCCTTCCCAAAGCCACGGAACTGGCCGGGGATCGTGCTGACGATGGGGTCCTTGGTGCCGAAGGCGAAGAAGCCACGGTTCTCCACGATCACTTCCTGGCGCCCGGCTTCACGTGCTTCCTTGCGGACGTCTGCAGTCACGGCGGCCACCTTGCCCTGCAGCCAGTTGTTGAGCGAGGCCAGTTCGGCGGCACTGAGCTTGTCCAGGCCGGCAGCCTTGAATTCGGCGGGTGACATCTGCTGCTGCAGATCCCCTTCCACCACACGCTGGGCGAAGGCCGGCTGGACGAAGGCTGGCGCGGCCAGGACCAGCAGGATGGCCGCACAGCCCGGCAGCCAAAGACGGGAACAACGCATGGATCTTCTCCGGTAGCACCGGCGCGGGGCCGGGGTGCGCCCATCGTATACGCGGGATGGCTCCTTCGGCATCCGTTCGTGGCTCGGGCCCGCATCTGCGTGTTCGGATTGTCCGGCAGCGGAGGGGGCGCTAGTGTAGAGCCCTCTGTCATGTCTCTCGATGCTGTGAACCGCGCCTCCGTCCCTGGCCTGGATGCCCTCCTGAATCGCCCTTCCGTGGCGTCGATCCCGTCCGCGTTGCGCGAGGCCCTGCTGCAGCGCTGGCAGGCGGCTGCGGCCGATGTCGCGCAACAGGCGGGCTGGCCGATACTGGCCGACACCCTCGATTCGCTGGCCTTGCTGTCGGCCGACGAAAGCGCGTTGATCGCCGCCGTGCTGTTCGACCTGCCCTGGCTGCGCGAGGGGCTTGAAGGGCTGCCACTGGGCGCGCACAAGGCGGCCGTACTCGGTCTGCTGGAGGGGCTGGACGCCGCCGACCAGGTCTGGGCCCTGCACGCCGGGCGCGAGGCCGGCCGCAACAGCGAAGGCCTGCGGCGCCTGCTGCTGTCCATCATCCATGACCTGCGCGTGGTTCCGATCCTGCTCGCGCGGCAGCTGGCGCGGATGCGTGCCGCCGACCGCCTGTCCGAGGAGGAGCGTCGCGCACTGGCCCAGCTGACCCGCGACATCCATGCC
>JAEWLO010000249.1 GCA_023457475.1 Pseudomonadota bacterium
GCTCGCACCAGTGACGCAATCAACTCAATGATTTCGTTGATTTTTCGTTACCCCGTGCATTCACGCTGAACCCCGTCTGCACCCCGTCCCTGATTTCAAATGAAACCCTTGAACCCACCCCTCACCAGGCGTAGGGTCAATTGTCCGGGCCGCCTTCCGCGACCCGGATGATTGGAGGGCCGGGCCGATGCAAGCAGGGCGCGCACCACAGCAGTTCGCAGTCCGGATCACCCGGGCGCTGCACGTGGTCCTGCCTGCGGCAAAGGTTGATGCCGGCTGCTCCTCCCAAAGCGCGCCCCGTGCCTGAAAAGGCCGGGGCGTTCTTGTTTCTGACGTATACGCGATAGGAGGTTGGACATGTTCGAAGATCAGTCCCAGAGCGCAGTCGAAGCACGCCTCAACAGTGACCCGGAGTTCAAGCAGATGTACAACGAGCACCGGAAGTTGAACCGGCAATGCATGGATGCCGAGCTCGGCGTATTCGCGGTGGACGATGTCACTCTGGGCCGGATGAAGCGCGAAAAGCTTCTGCTCAAACAACGGCTGATGCGCAGGTTTGAAGAGTCCTCCCCTCCCCAGGTCCATTGATCCTCCGTCGTACCGGGGCGTTTGACCGGTACGCCTGACCCAACCGCCGTGGGCGGTGTCCGTCACCTCGTCGATGGGCACTGTCCGCGGTTCCTTCCTCTGGGTAGGGCGCGTGGGGGGTGCACCGGGAGACACGCGTGGCGTGCCACTACCGTTCTGGCGGATAATCGGGGGTCCGGCCGCCCGGCGGCGCGAATCGATGTGACCCGATGGCAATCCACTCCTCCGTTCTCGAACTCATTGGCAATACCCCCATCGTGAAGGCGCAGCGCCTGGACACCGGGGTCTGCGAGCTGTTCCTCAAGCTCGAAAGTGCCAATCCCGGCGGGTCCATCAAGGACCGTATCGGGCTGTCGATGATCGAAGCGGCGGAAAAGCGCGGTGATCTCCAGCCGGGCGCGACGCTGGTGGAAGGCACTGCCGGCAACACCGGCCTGGGCCTGGCCCTGGTCGCCCAGCAGAAGGGCTACAAGCTCATCCTGATCGTCCCGGACAAGATGAGCCGCGAGAAGATCTTCAACCTCAAGGCGATGGGGGCCGAGGTCCGGCTGACCCGTTCCGACGTGGCCAAGGGCCACCCGGAGTACTACCAGGACATGGCCGAACGCGTGGCCCGGGAGACCCCTGGCGCGTACTTCATCAACCAGTTCGGCAATCCGGACAACCCGGCGGCGCATGAGTTCGGCACCGGCCCGGAAATCCTCGAGCAGATGGGCGGCGACCTGGACGCCATCGTGTTCGGCTGCGGCAGCTCCGGCACCATGACCGGTCTTTCGCGCGCGTTCGCCAGGCTCTCGCCGAAGACCGAGCTGATCCTGGCCGATCCGGTCGGCTCGATCCTGGCCGAGTACATCAACGACGGCAATCTGAACGACAAGTCCGGCAGCTGGCTGGTAGAGGGCATCGGCGAGGACTTCCTGCCGTCCATCTCGGACTTCAGCCGGGTCACCAAGGCCTACCCGATCACCGACGCGGAGAGCTTCCACACCGCGCGCGAACTGCTGGGCAAGGAAGGCGTGCTGGGCGGTTCGTCGACGGGCACCCTGCTGGCCGCCGCGCTGAAGTACTGCCGCGAGCAGACCACGCCGAAGAAGGTGCTGGTGCTGGTGCCCGATACCGGCAACAAGTACCTCTCCAAGATGTACAACGACTACTGGATGCTGGACAACGGCTTCCTGGAGCGCCCGCAGACCGGCGACCTGCGCGACCTGATCCTGCGCCCGTACGGCCAGCGCGATACCGTCGTGATCGGCCCGAACGACCTGCTCACCACCGCCTACCAGCGCATGAAGCTGTATGACGTCTCGCAGCTGCCGGTGATGGACGGCGACCAGCTGGTCGGCATCGTCGACGAAAGCGACGTGCTGCTGCACGTGTACGGCGACGAGAGCCGCTTCCGCGACAAGGTCGGTACCGCCATGGTCAGCAAGCTGGACCGCCTCGACGTGAAATCGCCGATCGAGGCCCTGCTGCCGGTCTTCGACCGCGGCCAGGTGGCCATCATCATGGATGGCGGCAGCTTCCTCGGGCTGATCACCCGGATCGACCTGCTGAACTATCTGCGCCGCCGCGTGCAATAACGGCGTTTTGGCTGCATTTAGGCTCTGAATACGTGTTTATCGGCGTCAAAAGCTGGTTAAGCTCTCGCTGATAGACTTCTGCTCCATTTAATGCGAGAGCCCCTGTACGGGGTTCTCGAACGTTGGGAAACCGCATGTCCACCTCCGCAACTTCCGGGCACTCCGACCGCGCGCTGGCCCTGGCCACGTTGGCCATCCATGGCGGGCAGTCGCCGGACCCCACCACCGGCGCGGTGATGCCGCCGATCTACGCGACCTCCACCTACGCCCAGTCCAGCCCGGGCGAGCATCAGGGGTTCGAGTACTCGCGTACCCATAATCCGACCCGCTTCGCCTACGAACGCTGCGTGGCGAGCCTGGAAGGCGGCACCCGCGGGTTCGCCTTCGCCTCAGGCATGGCCGCCACCTCCACGGTGATGGAACTGCTGGATGCCGGCAGCCACGTGGTGGCGATGGACGACATCTACGGCGGCACCTTCCGCCTGTTCGAGCGCGTGCGCCGACGCACCGCGGGGCTGGATTTCAGCTTCGTCGACCTGACCGACCTGGCCGCGCTGGAAGCGGCCATCACCCCGCAGACGAAGATGGTCTGGGTGGAAACCCCGACCAACCCGATGCTGAAGATCGTGGACATCGCGGCGGTGACAGCGGTGGCCAAGCGCCATGGCCTGATCGTGGTGGTGGACAACACCTTTGCCTCGCCGATGCTGCAGCGTCCGCTGGAACTCGGCGCGGACCTGGTCCTGCATTCGGCCACCAAGTACCTCAACGGCCATTCGGACATGGTCGGCGGCATGGTGGTGGTCGGCGACAACGCCGAACTCGCCGAGCAGATGGCCTTCCTGCAGAACTCCATCGGCGGCGTACAGGGCCCGTTCGACAGCTTCCTGGCCCTGCGAGGCCTGAAGACCCTGCCGCTGCGCATGAAGGCCCACTGCGCCAACGCGCTGGCCCTGGCCCAGTGGCTGGAAAAGCACCCGGCCATCGAAAAGGTGATCTACCCCGGCCTGACCTCGCACCCGCAGCACGAACTGGCCACGCGCCAGATGAACGGCTACGGCGGCATCGTCTCGATCGTGCTGAAGGGTGGCTTCGAGGCGGCGAAGTCGTTCTGCGAGAAGACCGAGCTGTTCACCCTGGCCGAATCGCTGGGTGGGGTGGAGAGCCTGGTCAACCATCCGGCGGTGATGACCCATGCGTCGATTCCCGTCGCCCGCCGCGAGCAGCTGGGCATCAGCGATGCGCTGGTGCGGTTGAGCGTGGGCGTGGAGGATCTGGGGGATCTTCAGGTGGATCTGGAACGGGCGCTGGGCGGGATTCGCTGAAGATGGGCATCCTCTCCGTGTTCGGAAAGCATCGCTCGCTTGCCTTCGAGCTGACCCAGCGCGAGGTCCTGGGGCGCTACAGAGGCGCAAGCTTCGGCCTGCTGTGGTCGCTGATCAGTCCTTTCCTGATGTTGCTGGTCTACACCCTGGCATTCGGCTACATCATGAAAGGGCGCTGGCCGGGCTCAACCGGGTCGACCACCGAGTTTGCGTTGATCCTGTTTGCCGGATTGACCGTCCACGGCTTCTTCGCCGAATGCTTCACCCGGGCACCCCAGTTGATCGTCGGCAACACCGGCTATGTCAAACGCGTGGTCTTCCCACTGGATATCCTCGGTTGGAGCATGACGTTTTCCGCGCTGTTCCACCTGTTGATGAACATCATCGTGCTGCTGCTGCACCTGGCAGTGAAGGGCAGCATTCCGCCGACCGCCATCCTGGTCCCCGTGGTGCTGCTTCCGCTGGTCATCCTGACCGTCGGGGTGGGCTGGGTCGTATCCGCGCTGGGGGTATATCTGCGGGACATCGGACAGATCGCCGGGGTCATCGCCACCGCGATGCTCTTCCTGTCGTCGGCGATCGTGCCGCCGGAGTCCGTGCCGGCCAGTTATCGCATCGTGTTCCAGCTCAATCCGCTCACCTTCATCATCAACCAGGTCCGTGAAGTGGTGATCTGGGGGCGCCTGCCCGACTGGGAGGGGCTGGGGCTCTACACCCTGATCGCCTGCGCGGTAGCGTTCGTCGGCCATCGCATCTTCAACAAACTGCGCGTGGGGTTTGCCGATGTGCTCTGATCGTGTCGATTCGGACGTGGTGATCGACGTTCGTGGGGTAGGCAAGAGCTACCACATGTACGAGCGTCCGTCCCATCGCCTGTGGCAGGCGCTGGCAGGCAAGAGAAAATCCTTCTACAAGGACTTCTGGGCACTTCGCGAAGTCAGTTTCACCGTACGCAAAGGCCAGACCGTCGGTATCGTGGGGCGTAACGGGTCCGGAAAATCCACGCTGCTGCAGATGATCGCCGGCACGCTCAACCCGACGGAAGGCGAGATCAAGGTCAACGGCCGCGTAGCCGCGTTGCTTGAGCTGGGCAGCGGATTCAATCCTGATTTCACCGGGCGGGAGAATGTGTTTCTCAATGCGGCGATCCTCGGCCTTTCCCGGCCGCAGATCGAACAGCGGCTCGAGAAGATTCTTGCCTTCGCCGATATCGGCGAGTTCATCGACCAGCCGGTACGCAGCTATTCCAGTGGCATGTCGGTGCGGCTGGCGTTTGCCGTCATCGCCCATGTCGATGCCGATATCCTCATCATCGATGAGGCGTTGGCCGTGGGTGACGCATTTTTCTCGCAGAAGTGCATGCGCTTCCTGCGTGAATTCCAGAAAAATGGCACCTTGCTGTTCGTCAGCCATGATGCGGCTGCCGTCACCAACCTCTGCGAGAACGCCGTCTGGTTGCAGAACGGTCGCATGCAGTTGTCGGGCACGTCGCAGGAGGTTGTGGAAGCCTACATGACCGAGCAGCACGTCGTCGGTCGCAGGGAAGTGGGCGGAGAAGAGATCGTCGTGGAGAAGAAGCAGCGCCGCAGTGCTGCTGACGGTCCCGATTTCCGCCTTGCTGAACTGCGTGAACAGGGCATCACCAATCGGATCGCCCTGTTCGAGTTCGATCCGGCCAACGTCGGGCAGGAGTTCGGGGCGCAGGGCGCACGCATCGTCGACGTTGCCATACGGGATGACAGCGGCCAATCCCTTGGCCTGGTCGAGGGTGGGGAAATCGTCACCTTGACGGTTGCCGTGCGCCTGGAGCAGGCGCTGGAAAGCCTGATCATCGGTTTCTATGTCAAGGATCGCCTGGGCCAGCGCCTGTTCGGCGACAACAGCTGGTTCGCCTGCAAGGATCTTCCTGTCGGTGGACATGCCGGGGAGACGGTACAGGCCACGTTCCAGTTCCGCATGCCGGTGCTGCCCTCGGGTTCTTACATGGTCGACGCCGCTGTTGCCTCCGGCGACCTGCACGACCATACACAGCAGCACTGGATCCACGACGCGCTGGAGTTTCGCGCGCTGGATGAAACGATGCGCTTCGGACTCATCGGCATTCCGATGTTGAACATTACATTGCAGAACACGGGCGCTTGAGCTGGTCAGCGCATCTGCAGTACTTGAAGGAAGTAATGATGGAAATGGAAAACGAGTTTACTGCGAGCGTTGAGAGCAGCATCGCTCCACCTGTTTTTCGCCATGGCGCGATGTTTCTTCGTCCAGATTTTCTGGAAACATCCGGCTGGGTCGAGCATGTGCCCTTCGCGTTCTGGGTGATCCAGGCGCATCGGCCGCGCACGCTCGTGGAACTGGGATCCCATCGAGGCATCTCGTACTTCGCGTTCTGCCAGGCTGTAAAGTCCCTGGGCCTGCAAACCCTTTGTCACGCGGTAGACACCTGGGAAGGTGATTCGCAGGCGGGGTTCTATGAAAATGACATCTACCGCAGCGTTGTCGAGCGCAACCAGTCCGACTACGCGGAATTCTCCCGCCTGTTGCGGATGACATTCGATGATGCATTGGCGGAGATTCCGGATGGTTCGGTCGATCTGCTGCATATCGATGGCCTTCATACCTACGAAGCTGTAGCCCACGACTTCACTACGTGGCTGCCGAAGATGTCATCCCGGGGTGTCGTCCTTTTCCACGACACCAACGTGCACACTGAAGGCTTTGGCGTGCAGCGATTCTTCGCGCCGCTGCGGGAGCGCTATCCCAGCTTCGAGTTCGTTCATGGGAATGGACTGGGCGTGATTGCCGTGGGGGCCGAGATCGACTCGGCCATGCGTGAGCTGTTTGCCTGTGCGGACTCCGAATCCGCGGAACGGCTGGTGCGCGATGCATTTGCCCGCCTCGGGGCGGGATGCACCGACCGCGTCCAGGCAGAGCAGGCGACCGATGACGCCGCCAGCCTGGGACAGGAGAAAGACAGGATCTACCACTGGGCGCTCTCCCTTGAGTCCGAAGGCAAAAGGTCGCGGGAGGACTACGCACGGCTGGAGGCGGAGCATCAGGAGCGGACCCGATGGGCGCTGCAACTCAATGATGAGGCTGAGGTCCTGCGCAGGACTGCCGCTGAGAATGCGGATGCCGCGGATCAGATCAGCGCGCTTCGCCAGAATGCGCGAGAGCTTGAGGAGCAGTTGGCCGCAGCTCGGGACTTGGCCATCAAGGATGCGCAAGCCCTTGCCGAGGCCCGTCGCGCTGCGGAGGAATACAGCGAGCGGCTGAGCGAATCGCTGGCAGCCGCGAGTCGCTCGCTTTCGAGCACCCAGCCGGGTATCGAGCATCTGCAGCAGCAGATCGGCCCCGTGGCGGCGCATGGCATCACCAGCAGCGCCGCGCCGCTTGATGTGGTGGGTGTCATCGCTGGTTATCGGCAGCAGATCGAGTCGCTGCGTGCCACGCTGGACATGGTCGTACATTCCAAGTCATGGCAGGTCACCAAGCCGCTTCGATTCCTCTCGCGCGTGGTGCGCGGCGATCGCGCGGCTGTCGTCAACTCCCTGCGCTCGTCCGGCCTGGCGCGTCATCCCGCGCTGGCTCCGCTCGCGCCAATCGTGCGCAAGGCGCTGATTCGCCCGGAAGATTCCTCGATCACGGTGCCTGAAGGGCTCCGGCTGGAAGAGGTGGCCGCCGATCCCCAGGCGGTTCTGGATCATCTGCGGCTGGACGCGACGGAGTCTCCGGTCGTCAGCATCGTCATCCCGACCTACGGAAACCTCGTCCAGACCCTTGCCTGCATTGATTCCATCGCGCGCGCAGGCGCCGGCGTGAGTTTCGAAGTCATCGTGCTGGAGGACGCCTCCGGCGACGAAGACATCGGACGCCTGGCCGCCATTCCGGGCCTGCGTTATCACCTCAATCCGAAAAACCTCGGGTTCCTGTTGTCCTGCAACCAGGCGTTGTCCCTGGCCAAGGGGCAGTACATCTGCTTCCTCAACAACGACACCGAGGTCCGTCCCGGCTGGCTGGACGCGCTGGTCCGCGTGTTCGATCTGCACCCGGATGCCGGCCTGGTCGGGTCGAAACTCATCTATCCGGACGGGTACCTGCAGGAGGCGGGCGGCATCATCTGGGCGGATGGTTCGGGTTGGAACTACGGTCGCATGCAGAACCCTGCCGACACCGAGTTCAACTACATCCGGCCCGCGGATTACTGCAGTGGTGCCAGTCTCCTCATCCCGACCGAGCTGTTCCGGGAGCTCGATGGCTTCGACACGCTCTACGTTCCGGCCTACTGCGAGGACTCGGACCTGGCGTTCAAGGTCCGACAGGCCGGCAGGCAGGTGTACTACACCCCGTTCTCGGAGGTCGTCCATTACGAGGGCGTCTCCCACGGAACCGACGTGAACGCCGGGATCAAGGCCTACCAGGTCGAGAACCAGAAGAAGCTGATGGCCAAGTGGCAGCACGCGCTCGCGGAGCACCAGCCCAATGGCCAGAACGTGATGCTCGCGCGTGATCGTTCGTGGAACAAAGACACCGTGGTGATCGTCGACCACTACGTGCCCCAGCCGGATCGGGACGCGGGCTCGAGAACGATGACGGCTTTCATCGACACGCTGTTGTCGATGGGCTGCGTGGTCAAATTCTGGCCTGACAATCTGCACCGGGATCCCGACTACGCCCGACAGTTGCAGGAGAAGGGCGTGGAAGTCGTGTATGGACCGCGCTGGCTCGGCGGATTCGGGCAGTACCTGAAGCAGAATCCGGGCATCACCGCCGTTCTGTTGTCGCGGCCGCACATCGCCAAGGATTACTTCAAAACCATTCGCGAAAACAGCGATGCCCGCATTGTCTACTACGGCCATGACCTGCACTTCGAGCGCATGGCGATGGAGGCACAGCAGGCGGGCCGACCGTTGGACGAATCCAACCGCATCAAGGCACTGGAAGAGCAGGCGTGGCAGCAGTCGGATGTCGTGCTTTATCCGTCGACGACCGAGGTCGAAGCCGTAAAGCGTCTGCACCCCGACGTCGACGTTCGCGTGATCGCTCCCTACGCCTTCCCGCGATTCAACGATCAGGCGCAGCCTTCAGGGCGCAAGGGACTGCTGTTCGTGGCCGGTTTCGCCCACGGACCGAACGTGGATGCCGCGCGATGGCTGGTCGAGGAGATCATGCCGATCGTGTGGCGTAGCGCGCCCGGCGTCAGCCTGGCGCTGGTGGGTTCCAATCCCACGCCCGAAGTGCGTGCCCTGGCGGACGAGCGGGTTGAAGTTACCGGCTTCGTCAGCGATGAAGAACTGGTACTGCGGTACGCCGGTGCCCGCGCTGCCGTGGTACCGCTGCGCTTCGGTGCCGGGGTCAAGGGGAAAGTAGTGGAAGCCATGCAGCAGGGCGTGCCCCTGGTGACCACCGATGTCGGCGCGCAGGGACTTGCGGGCCTTGAGGAGGTGCTTCCCGTGGCCGACAGCCCCGACGCCATTGCGGCCGGGCTGCTCGCGTTGTTGACGGACGATGCGCAGTGGTTGCGCGTGTCGCGCGAGGCATCGGTGTTCGTCCGTGATCGTTTCTCCCCGGCCGCGATGGCGGGTTCGCTGGTGGATGCGTTGTCCCTGAAACGGGCAAATGGAGTTGATGCATGATCGTCCGTTCGCGCGCGCCGTTGCGCCTTGGCCTCGCCGGAGGCGGCACCGATGTCTCACCGTTCTGCGATCAGTTCGGTGGGTTCGTGATGAATGTCACCATCGACAAGTTCGCTTACGCCACCCTGGATGCCTCGCCTGACGGCAAGGTCGGCTTCCACGCGCAGGATGCCGGGGTCTTTGAATGGGTGGAACCCTCGGCCGTGGTGGCAGAGCCGGGACCGCTGCAGTTGATGAAGGGCGTCTATCTGCGGATCTGCAGCGACTACCTGCACGGCCAGCGGCCGGCCATCCGGATTCGCGCTCACTCCGATGCCCCCCCGGGTTCCGGGCTCGGATCCTCGTCGACCATGGTGGTGGCGCTTGTCACGGCATTCGCCGAATACTTCTCCCTGCCTTTGGGAGAGTATGAGATCGCCCAGCTCGCCTACCGGATCGAACGGGCCGACCTCCAACTCTCCGGTGGCAAGCAGGACCAGTACGCGGCTGCGTTTGGTGGCTTCAATTTCATGGAGTTCTACGACGCGGACCGCGTGATCGTGAACCCGCTGCGGATCAAGGACTGGATATGGTCCGAGCTTGAAGCAGGCCTGGTGCTGTACTTCACCGGTGTCTCGAGGGCGTCTGCCAAGATCATCGACGAACAGTCGCGCAACATCCGGGAGGGTAATGCGGGCTCGCTGGACGCGATGCATCGACTGAAGGTTGAAGCCAGCCAGATGAAGGAAGCGCTGCTTCGCGGCGACTTCGAGCGCCTGGCCCAGGTCATGCAGTCAGGTTGGGAGGCGAAGAAGCTCAGTGCAAGCAGCATTTCCAACCCGATGATCGATGAGATCGAAGCCCTCGCCATGCGTCATGGTGCCCGCGCCACCAAGGTGTCCGGTGCGGGGGGCGGCGGCTTCATGATGTTCCTGTGCGATCCGGCGCACCGGGTGGATCTTGTGCGTGCGCTGGCCGGTGCCGGCGGCACGGTTTTCGATACTCATTTCACCCATCAAGGGGCAACTGCATGGAAAATCGGATGAACGACTACATCAAGGCCGAGTTCGGCAAGACGCTGGAGAATTTCCAGCGCATGTCCGCGGATGCGGCACTGGCCGCGCAGATCGAGCAGGCGGTCGCACTGTGCGTGGATGCGCTGAAATCCGGGCGCAAGATTCTCTTTGCCGGCAACGGTGGCAGCGCGGCAGACGCGCAGCACTGGGCGGGAGAGCTGGTCAGTCGCTTCTATTACGATCGCCCGGGACTTCCCGCGATCGCGCTGACCACCGATACGTCGATCCTGACCGCCATCGGTAACGATTACGGTTACGACTACACCTTCGCCCGCCAGATTGAAGCGCTTGGCCAGCAGGGCGACGTCTTTGTTGCCATCTCGACCTCGGGTCGGTCCAAGAACATCATGCGTGCCCTGGACGCCTGCACGGAAAAGGGCGTCCACGTGATCGGCTTCACCGGCGAAAGCGGCGGCGACATGAAGGACCGTTGCGAGATCTGCTTCCGCGTGCCCTCCAACGAGACGCCGCGCATCCAGGAAGGGCATGAGTTCATTGGTCACCTGCTTTGCGGGTTGATCGAAAGCGAAATGTTCCCGCGCTGACATGGCAGTGCGTGATGTGCTCATCCTCGCCGGTGGCCTGGGTACCCGGCTTCGCGCCGAGGTTCCCGACCTGCCCAAGCCATTGGCACCGGTGGCGGGACGGCCCTTCCTTGCGTACCTGCTCGACCGATACGCTGCCATGGGAATGCAACGGGTCATCCTGGCCACCGGCTACCTGGGCGAGCGGGTGGAACAGGCCATCGGGACCCGCTGGGAAGGAATGGAGATCGTCTATTCCCGTGAGCAGGTGCCCCTGGGCACCGGCGGGGCCCTGGCCCAGGCCGCGCGGCTGTCGTCCGGCGCGGGGTTGCATGTCTGCAATGGCGATACGTACCTGGAATACTCGCCTGCCGCGCTCGAGGAGGCCGCAGCCGGTCTGCCCATCGCCATCGCGCTCGCCTCCGTTCCCGACGTGGGGCGCTACGGCGCGGTCGACGTTGCGTCCGGCAGGGTGAAGCGATTTCGGGAGAAGGGCGGCGGGGGAGCCGGCATGATCAACGCCGGCTGCTATTTCCTGACCGCGGAGGGGTTGGCGGCGCTGCCGCCGCTGGAACGTTTTTCGTTCGAGCAGGAAGTGCTGGAACCCTGGGTGACGCGCGGAAGTGTGGGAGCGATGGCCGAAACCGACAGGTTCATCGACATCGGTGTCCCAGAGGACTTCGCGCGTGCCCAGCTGCTGTTCGGCGTGACAGGTTGATGAGCGTCCCGATGCCCGGGCCCGTGCTGAATGCGGCCAGCAGCGGTCGCTTGCCCGTGACCCGGAGGGCGCTGCTGCTGGACCGCGACGGGGTGATCAACGTCAACTTCGGATATGTTCATACCCCCGAAAGCACGCAGTGGGTCACAGGTATCTTCGACGTGTGCCGTGCAGCGCAGGCGGCCGGCTACGGTCTGGTGGTGGTGACGAACCAGGCGGGAATCGCGCGGGGGTTTTACTCGGAGAGCCAGTTCCACGCGTACTCGGCCTGGGTAATGGAGCAGTTTTCAGAGCAGGGCGTGGATATTCTCCGTACCTATTATTGCCCGCACCACCCCGATGCGGGCCTGGGCAGCTATCGCGTGGAGTGTGAATGCAGGAAGCCGCGTCCGGGCATGATTCTCGCAGCCGCTTCGGACCTGGGAATCGACCTCGCGGAATCGATCATGATCGGCGACAGCACGTCGGACATGCTCGCTGCGCGTGCGGCCGGCGTGGGCCACTGCATTCAGATCGATTCCGGCGAACGTGATCATGAACGAAGGGATGACGTGGTATATGTGGAGACTCTTCTGCAGGCGCAGAAGGTAATCGAGGGCCGCGACTGATTCATCTCGCCGCCACGTCGGCAGCAGGCATCAACAGGGAGACGCGTCGTGAGTCGTGATCAGTCCGTAGTGCCAGATGATTCTGGTGTGGAAGTGGTGCAGGGAGAGGGCCCTGCATCTTCGTCGTCCTTCGAAGTGGCGGTCGGTGACGATCAACCTGTCGGCCATGAAGGTGAGGGTCAAGGTGAAGCTGGCTTTCCTGTGGATGAGCCGCTGCTCACCGCGCCCTGTCCTCTCTGCGAAGCAGCGGCACCGCATTATCGGGAAGTCGAGGAAGTGGCGTACCACGCCTGCGATGTCTGCGATTTCATCTTTGCCGATCCCACGTTGCTGGACAGAATCGACCAGGGGCTCGCGACGCGGGAATACGATGAGCATTACTGGGCCGCGGAGCTGGCGTCAGCACGACAGCGCTCTTTCGGCTCGTCGCTTGCGCGCCTTGCCGAGGCGCTGCTGTACTGCACCATCCCCGTGGAACGCTTCATCGACATCGGTACGGGGCCGGGCTACCTGCTCGACGCGGTTGCGCGTTATCTGCCGCACAGCGCGCACCGGTTCTACGGTGTGGAAAAGTTTCCGCCGCTGCCGCAGTTCCAGACCGAAAGCGACAATTATCTCTGTTCTGATCTGGCCGACGTGGGAATGACGTTCCAGTGCGGTCTCTGCGTCGAGGTGCTCGAGCACCTGACGCCTGCCATGGCCCGGTCCATCGCCGCAGCGCTGGCCGATGTGTCGGTGGCCGGTTCCCTGTATCTGTTCAATACCGGCCTTACCGACTACGTCCGCAATGAAGATCCCGGCTATCTGGATCCTTTCTTCCGTGGCCATGTCACCTGCTGGTCGGTAACGGCGGCCCGACGTGTGTTCGAACCCTTCGGCTTCCGGGTGCATGCGTTGCCGGGCAAGAGCTGGGCGTTCATCGTCGAAATGCCGGGCAGCGCGCCGCGTGCCGACGTTCCCATGGCCGATCGCATCTGGAGTGCGCTGCCGGAGAATGTCAATCTTTTGACCTCCGCGGAGATTGGCGAGGTCATGTATATCCTGGGCCGTGAAAGCGCCCGCGCATACACCTGAAAGCGCGCGCGTCGATTCGGGTCCGGCGCTTTTTCGGGTGATTTACCCGTCGTGCGCAAAGCGCCTTCCGATTCGGCTTTGGTATGATCCTGCGTGACATTTTTGTGAAGACAGAGTTTCAGGTTGAGCACATTCAGGGATTTGATCGGGACCCATGAGCGTCCCCGTGCCTTCTTCGTAGCCATTGCTGCGGGAATAGGAACTGTTCTCATCGGTTGCGCGCGCTGGATGGTGGTGGGCCGGCCGCCCGGTCCGCTGGGGCTGCTGCTGGATGCCGTGTTTGCCGCGGCCTTCCTGATGCTGGTACGTGCGGCCGGTGCTGACCGCAGGCGGCTGCTCATGGCACTCGCACTCTGGCTTCTTCTGTTCCAGGGGGCGCATGTACTGAAGCTGCTGGCGCTCGGCTCCCCCGTGTTTTTCAGCGACATCTCCACGCTGGGCGTGCTGGCCACGGTGCTTCCCCCCTGGCAGGTTGGAACCGCCTGCCTCGTCCTGGTGGCACTGGCAGGTGCGGTGCTGTACAGCGTGAGGCCCGCCCGGCTGAAGCGGTTGCCGTGGTCACTGGCCGCGCTGTTGTTCCCCGTGGCGCTCTACTACGGCGCGCCCTGGGAGGCCCGCCTTGTTGGTGCGCTGCTCAAGGAAAACGCAAACGACTATGTCACGCACCTTCAGCGACGTGGCGGCATGCAGTTCCTGCTCGATCAGCGCGCCCGCAAGCACGAGCTGGCGCTGAAGGGACGCAACATGCTCGATGGCATGAAGCTGGACGCGCGACCGCAGCTGGCTGCACGACGCAACGTGCATCTGGTTCTGCTCGAGACTTTCTGGGATCCGAAGGCGCTCAAGGCCTACCAGTTCAGTCGCGACCCCTTCGATCCCCGGTTCCGCAGCCTGCTTGAACAGGGCGGCAATTCCGCGGTGATGACACCACACTTCGGACACCTGACCGCCAATGCCGAGTTCGAGGCCCTCTGTGGCCTGCCCGCGACCGAGGATGCGGTTTTCCAGAACCGTCTCAAGGATGTGCTGCCATGCCTGCCGCGCATCCTGCGTGAGCTGGGTTACCAGACGCTTGCCTCGCACACCAATCGCCGGGACTCCTGGGGCCGCGATACTGCGTACAGGTACATGGGGTTTGCCGACTTCAATGCCTACGAGGCTTTCGTCCGCGACGATCTGGACGGCGTGTTCCTCAATGACGCCAGCTTCTACCGCCAGAACCGTACGGTCGTCTCGCGCTTTGATCGCAGCACGCCGTACTTCAACTACCTGGTGACCATCAGCTCGCATTATCCCTATCAGCTCAACGGCGATCGGCGTCCACCGCTGGTCAACGTGAGTCCCCAGAATGCACAGGTGCAGGACTACGCCAACGTGTTGGCATACTCCAGCAAGGCGTTCATGGACTGGGTCGAGGCTGTACGCAAGGATGATCCCGACGCATTGATCGTGGCGTTCGGAGACCACGCGCCCGCATTGCCCCCGGACCAGCGGCCTTACGCGGAATCGGGCATCAACACCAGCAGCCGCCCCTTCGACGGTGCCGACACCCTGGTGGCGATGTCGCGCACGCCGCTGGTCTTCATCGACGGTCGCAAGGGTGCGGTCGACGTAGGGACCATGCCGCTGGAATTCCTGCCGGTTGCCATCGCCCGTGCGCTGGGCGTGCAGCCGGCCCGGTTGCCGTATCTCACCGATGACATGGTCGGCCGGCGTGCGCAGGACAGTACCCGATTCCTGGGGAACGTACTTACCCGCGATCACGGCCAATGGCAGCTCTGCGAGGATCATCCCGGTGAGGCCTCCGCGTGTGGCGAAGCCGTGGAGTTGTACAACCGCAAGCGCGCGCTCCGCAATGCGCTGCTGACCGACTCGCGAGCCATGTTCACCGCGTTGGGCGGCGGTTGGATGAACCAGCCCACGCAGATGCAGTTTGGCAGCGGGGAATGCCTGCTGGAGGTCGCCGACTGGGGGCCGAAGACCGCCGAGGCCGGCGTGCCGTTCAACAAGCAGGTGGAAAGCGGCCTGAGCGCGACATGGATGAAGGTCGACCGGATTCAGGGCAGCCCGCAGTTGCGCATCGGAGCGGTGACCACGCCGGTGGTCGGGTCGGGCATCATTCTGGCCGGCCTTTGGCCCAATCCGAGCGTCATCAACCCGGCTGGCGAGCACGCCGTGCAGATTGTGTGCGGCAACAAAGTCGTCGGCGAGCTGGGGAAGATGCATGTCACTGGGGGAGCCGCGCTGCCGGCGTCCCCACCGGTCGCGCTGCGCGGCCCGCTGGCGGTGCAGCTGGAAGGTGCGGGCATGGGCACGGTCCAGGCCAACGCCCTCAGTGGCAGCTGTGTCGATGGCACGATGCGGGAGGCCGTGGTGAACGTTACCTGGTCCCGCAGCTCGCCTACGGGCGACGTGCGGGTGTTCGTCCAGCAGGGCGAAGGGGAACGACAGCTCTGGAGCGAGAGCGCGTCCAAGGGCGAGTCTTCAACCGGGCCGTGGGCCAGCGAAGGCATGACGCTGTGGTTCGAAGACCCCAGCGGGGCACCGCTGGGTCGGGCGGTGCTGACAGCCCCTACCTGCGCGGTTGGGAGTCGCTAGGGGGCATCCGCTGCGTCTTGACACATGAACCTTGTACTCTGGTCCGACCGGAGCCTACCTGGGTCACCTGATGCGCAGCGTTCGAACACGGGCAACCGCCGTTGCCCGTCCCTTGTTTCCGCAGGTCCTTCACTGGCTGGCAGCGGTGCTGATCCTCGCATGCGCGGGCTGCTCCCGGGAGCCGGTGACCACGCCCCTGCCTTCGGACATCGATCCTCTGGAACTGCACCAGCGACTCCAGCAGCCGGGACATGCCACCGGTCTCGCCGGCGCGGACCTGTCGGTCGTTCCGGGCCATGTGGGGGACTGCAGCGGGTGGGAATTGAGCGCTGCGACCGTTCGCTGGAAGGTCGACCCGACCCAACTCGACGTCGCCAAGCTCCAACTGCAGGTATCCAGCCGTACCGAGCCGGCCCGCAAGCCGTTTGCCGGGGGCTTGGCCGTCGGTGAGGTCACCGCCGGGAAGTGGGTGCGCGCGGGTGTGACGTTCCACCTCGTGGATCTGGTCACAGGACGCGACCTGGCGTCCTACACGGTGGAGGCTCTGCCATGTGCGCGGATGTGACCGGCTCGGCGGAGGGAACCCGTAGCACGCCGCCGACGGAGCCGCGTCCACGGGACGAGCGTTGGCTCACCCGCGTCCTCCTGCTCCTTGTCCTGCTGGTCCCGGTGGGCATGACAGCCTGGGGCGTGAGCGCCACCCAGCTGATGTCCGACGTCAAACTGACGCACTGGCAGATGCTCGCAACGCTGCTGGCCGGATGCGTGCTGACGCAGGTTGGCGTCTGGCTGCTCCTGCGCCGGCACATTGGACGGCGTGCGCTCGCGCTCGGGGCCGGTCTGTATTGGACGGTGCAGCTGGTCTACTACGCCGGCCCAGGCGAAGTGCTGACGTCCCTGCTGCTGATGGCGGCAGCCCTTGCGGTCGGTTCGCTGCTGCTGCCACGGGACGCGTATGGTGTGCTCGACCGCCTGCTGGTGGGCATCGCGGTGACCGTGTCTGTCGTGGCCTGGCTGTTGCCGCTTCCGCTGCACGGACCGCGAACCTACATGGTGGTGTTCGGAGGGATCGTGCTGTGGCGCGGGGGCGCG
>JAEWLO010000250.1 GCA_023457475.1 Pseudomonadota bacterium
CCGTTGCGCCGGGGCGTCCTCGGCCGGGGCGCGCCAGGACGGCGAAGGCCGCGTACCGGCCGCCGCGACGGGGGCCGGCTGGTGCAGGCGCTGCAGACGCGCCACCGGCAACTCGCGCAGGCGCTGCTGCACCTGCTCGGCAAGCAGGCGCCAGCCGGCCGCATCCGGTTGGCCCTGGGCATCCCGCGGGCAGGCTTCGGCCAGTGCCTGCTGGTAGTCCGCCACCGGCAGGTCCAGGATCTGCGCGGCGGCGGCTTCATCCAGGCCACCACCAATGCGCAGCAGCAGTGCGAGGCGGGCCGGCGGCGACAGGGTCGGCAGATGGGCAAGGCCGGGGGTCCAGGTGCCCCCGTCGGCCGGCACGCGGATCGGATGGCGGTGTGCCAGCAGGATCCAGAACCGGTCGGGCCACTGCGCCATGGGCACGTCGCTGGCGATCCCGGTGAACGCCCGCATGACCGCTACGAGCGCCTGTTCGGCGACGGTAGGGTCGCCGCACTGCAGCTCGGCGACGACCAGGGCGCGGCGTTCGACGCCACGGAGAAACGCGGACAGCGCACCGGCTGCATTGGAAGAAACGGGGGCGTTCGCAGCCGTCATAGCAACTCCATCATGAGGCGGAATGATAGCGACTGCGCCTCGTGGCCGGCGTGCCGACGAGGGCCGTATGTGAAGACCGCAGCCGCTTCACCGCGTCAGCACGACGCAGGTTGTGCACAGCACCACCAAAATCCGGCCAAAAAGGCAAGGTGAAGCCGGGGTCACACAAGTGTCAGCAGCGTTTCACAGGCAACATGTTGTTTTTAAACAACTTTGTTATGTGGCGATTTTTTGACCAACCTGAGCTTCACCGCAGAAGTGCCGGTGTAAAGCCCACGCGCCCTGCAGTGGCACACAGACTTATCCACAGAAGATGTGGATAAGACTGAATCTCTAATCGCCACGGATATTTAGGCGATGTTTAGCCTGGCTGAGCAGGCGTCGGGCCCACACGCCCGTCCTGAACAGGGTGCGGCTGCCCGGTACACTGCCCACATGTCCGCCCCTGCTCCAGCCCCTGCCCTGACCCCGGATGCCCCCCCGGCCCCCGGTGGGCCCGTCCTTCAGGTCGCCCTGCCGGTCCCCCTGCCGCAACTGTTCGACTATGCCGCCCCCACCGGGAGCGTCGCCGGTGCCCTGGTCGGGCGGCGGGTGCGGGTGCCTTTCGGCAGCCGTGAGCTGATCGGGCTGGTTGCCGGAGAGGGCCGTGCCGAGGCCGGCACCGTGTTGCGGGAAGCGCTGCAATGGCTGGACGACACGCCACTGCTGACCGGGGAGCTGTGGAACTCGCTGCAATGGCTGGCCCGCTACACCCACGCGCCACTGGGCGAGGTGGTCAGCACCGCGCTTCCGGCACCGCTGCGCCGCGGCGAGCCGGTACCCGACACCCATCGTTGGGGCTGGCAGCTGACCCCCGCAGGCTACGCACAACGCGCGCGGCAGCGGGCCGGCACCCGCCCGCAGCGCCTCTGCCAGCTGCTGGCCGACGCCGCTGCCCATGGCGCGGTGCTGGACGAAGACCAGCTTGATACCCTCATCGACGACTGGCGCAGCGCCGCCCGGGCGCTGGCCAAGCGCGGCCAGGTTGAACGGGTGGCGGTAGCACATGTCCTACCGGTACCCGCCCTCGCCGCCGGCCCGGAGCCGAACGCGGAACAGGCGCAGGCCATCGCCGCCATCAACGCCAGCGCGGGCTTCGGCACCTTCCTGCTGGACGGCGTGACCGGCAGCGGCAAGACCGAGGTCTACCTGCAGGCCATTGCCGACTGTCTCGCGCGGGGGCGCCAGGCACTCGTACTGGTGCCCGAGATCGGCCTGACCCCGCAGACGCTGTCGCGCTTCCGCACCCGCCTGGGCATTCCGGTGCATGTGCTGCATTCCGGGCTCAACGACAACGAGCGCGCCCGGGTCTGGGCGGCCGCTGCGCGGGGTGAGGCGCAGGTCATCGTCGGCACCCGCTCGGCGGTGTTCACGCCGCTGCCCAACGCCGGGCTGATCGTGGTGGATGAGGAACACGACGGCAGCTACAAGCAGCAGGACGGCATCCGCTACCACGCCCGCGACTTCGCCCTGGTCCGGGCCAAGGCCCTGGGCGTGCCGGTCGTGCTGGGCAGCGCCACGCCTTCGCTGGAGTCGCTGCACAACGCCCGCGCGGGCCGTTACACGCACCTGCGCCTGAAGCAGCGCGCCGGCGAAGCCCGGCCACCCCGGGTCCGCGTGCTGGATGTGCGCAAGCGGCCGCTGCGCGACGGCCTGTCACCTGAAGTGCTGGAGGGTATCGCCGCCCACCTGCAGCGCGGACACCAGGTGCTGGTGTTCAAGAACCGCCGTGGCTATGCGCCGGTGCTGCTCTGCCACGATTGCGGCTGGACCGCGCCGTGCCGCCGCTGCGACGCCCCGATGACCGTGCATGCCGGCGGCCGTCGGCTGCAGTGCCATCACTGCGGCGCGCGCCAGCCCGCGCCGCTGGCCTGTCCGGATTGCGGCAGCCTGGCCCTGCAGCCGCAGGGCATCGGAACCGAGCGACTGGAAGAGCATCTGGTTGAGGCCTTCGCCGACTACCCCGTAGTGCGCATCGACCGCGGCACGACCAGCCGCCGCGATGCACTGGAAGCGCAGCTGGCGAGCCTTGGCGATCGCGCCGGCATCCTGGTCGGCACGCAGATTCTGGCCAAAGGCCACGACCTGCCCAAACTGACCCTGGTGGTGGTGGTGGGCATCGATGAAGGATTGTTTTCTGCGGACTTCCGCGCCAGCGAGAAGCTCGCCCAGCAGCTGATCCAGGTCGCCGGGCGCGCCGGGCGTGCCACCGACCCGGGCGAGGTGTGGCTGCAGACCCACCACCCGGGGCATCCCCTGCTGGAAACCCTGGTACACGGCGGCTACCACGCCTTCGCCGAGGCCGAACTGCAGCAGCGCGAAGCGGCTGGTTTCCCGCCGTTCGCCCATCTTGCGCTGCTGCGCGCGGAGTCGCAGCAGGTGGAGCATGCCAATGCGATGCTCAGTGCGGTGCGCGCGCTGATTGCACCCGACGCGCCGATCGAGCGCTTCGGACCGATGCCGGCCCCGATGCCGCGTCGTGCCGGCTACCAGCGCACCCAGCTGCTGCTGTCCGCGCCGCAGCGGCGGCCGCTGCATGCGGCGCTGGACGCGATGGTGCCGCGGATCCATGGGTTGCCGGAGGCGCGCAAGGTGCGGTGGTCGTTGGATGTGGATCCCGTCGACCTGTACTGACGCACCGCCGGGGCCGGCCCTCGAAGAGTCCGGCAATGCCCGTTACGTCAACGGTGTCATCACTGCGCGGACATATGCCGGACGCTGCTGCAGCCGCTCGTACCACGCCTCGAGATGCGGCAACGACGGCCGCTGGATCGGCAGCTCGAACCAGGCATAGACCAGCGCCCCGAGCGGAATGTCCCCCATCGCGAACTGCTCGCCGGACAACCACGGCTGCGTGGCCAGCGTGGCATCGGCCATGGCCAGGTACTCACCTGCCTTGACGATTGCCGCGTTGATGCGCGCTTCGTCGCGGTCTGCCGGTGCCGTGCGCATGATCCCCCAGATCAGCTCGCTGTACAGCGGAGCCATGCGCGACGTGCTCCAGTCCATCCACTTCTCGCACTGCGCGCGCGCCATCACGTCTTCGGGGTACAGCGTGCCCAGCGCATAGCGCGCACTGAGATAGCGCACGATGGTGTTGGACTCCCACAGCGGCAGGCCCTGGTCCTCGATCACCGGCACCAGCCCGTTGGGGTTCATCGCGGTGTACTCCGGCGAATGATTGCCACCGAACGCACCGCCGACCTCGATCGACTCATACGGGACGCCAATCTCCTCGGCGCACCACAGCACCTTGCGCACATTGCTGGAATTGCGCCGGCCCCAGATCTTCAGCATGTTGGTTGTCCGTGTAGAGGTGGGAACATTGTGCGCCAGTTCGACGGCGGCTGAATCGGGTAGCGCTCCTCCACGTGGGCATTGCACGGCGCATGCGACCATCTGTCGCGACAACAACGCCACCACGGTGCCGGAGTGCCGGCCCCACCAAGGAGTGAGTGCATGACACGCGATCCCCGGCCCCATCTGGTCATCATCGGCGGCGGCTGCGCCGGTCTCGGGGCCACCCGGGCGCTGGCCAGCGCGCGCATCCGCATCACCCTGGTGGACCGTCGCAACCATCACCTGTTCCAGCCGCTGCTGTACCAGGTGGCCACCGCCGGCCTGTCCGCGCCGGACATCGCCGCACCGCTGCGCCATATCCTGGGTGACCAGCGCAACGTGGAAGTGCGGCTGGGCGAGGTCACCCATATCGACAGGCAGCTGCGCGAGATCACCCTCGCCGATGGCAGCCAGCTTGGCTATGACACCCTGCTGCTCTGCACTGGCGCGACCCATGCCTATTTCGGACACGACGAATGGGCGGCCGATGCGCCGGGGCTGAAAACGCTGGACGACGCCATCGCTCTGCGCCGCAAGCTGCTGCTGGCCTTCGAGCGCGCCGAGGCCGAGCCGGACCCGGCACGCAAGGCCGCCTGGCTGAGCTTCGCCGTGGTGGGCGGCGGGCCGACGGGGGTGGAGCTGGCCGGCACGCTCGCCGAGATCGCGCGTCACACGCTGCGCAATGAATTCCGGCACATCGACCCGGCCAGTGCCAAGGTGCGGCTGGTCGAAGCCGGGCCCCGCGTGCTGTCCAGCTTCCCCGAGGTGCTTTCGCTCAAGGCACGCCGCCAGCTGGAGAAGCTGGGCGTGGAAGTCCTCACCGGCACGCCGGTCAGCGACATCACCGCCGAAGGCTTCCAGCTGGGCGATCAGTTCATCCCCGCCCGCACCGTGGTGTGGGCGGCCGGCGTGGCCGCCTCACCGCTGGCGCGCACGCTGGAGGTGCCGCTGGACCGTGCCGGACGCGTCCCGGTGCAGCCCGACCTCACCGTGGCCGGGCACCCCGATATCTTCGTTGCAGGCGACCTCGCCGCGTTGAGCCAGGACGATGGCCGGCCGGTGCCGGGCGTTGCACCGGCGGCCAAGCAGATGGGCAAGCATGTCGCGGCGACCATTCGTGCCCGATTGGAGGGCAGGCCCGCACCGGGTCCGTTCCAGTACCAGGACTTCGGCAACCTGGCCACGATCGGCCGCATGGCCGCCATCGTGCACCTCGGCAAGCTCCAGCTTTCCGGCGTACTGGCCTGGTGGTTCTGGCTGGCCGCGCACGTGTTCTTCCTGATCGG
>JAEWLO010000251.1 GCA_023457475.1 Pseudomonadota bacterium
TCCCTTGTGGCATAAGGAAACGCCCGGGGGCCTTCCCGACGAACGGTGCCGACCTGTCGAAAGTGGCTGCGCAGTCAAGGGATCTGGTGTGGATTTTTCGCGACAACGGGGTGTGAAAAACAGAACGGCGGGGTATCACGTGAGCGTAACAATTGCGGGCGGTGACGGTTGTGCAGCCACGCAGGGCGTGGCTCTACGCGAGGAAATCACGCCCTGTGCGGCGTGCCCAGGTACTCGGCGCTCTGCATTTCGATCAGACGCGAGGCGGTGCGCTCGAAGGCACCTTGCAGGCGGTCGCCGGTGTACAGCGCGACCGGGGTGTCGGTGGCGGTGCAGACCAGGTTGACCTGGCGGTCGTACAGCTCGTCGATGAGATTGACGAAGCGGCGGGCGGCATCTTCGTTGTTGCGGTCGAAGTGCGGGATGTCGCCCAGCAGCACGGTGTTGAACTCGTGCGCGATCTCGATGTAATCCGAGGGCCCGCGCGGGCCCTCGCAGAGCGCGGCGAAGTCGAACCAGGCGATGCTCTTGCCGCGGCCGCGCACCGGGATCTTGCGACCCTCGATCTCGATGTTGCCGGCCTTGGCCGGCGCACCGCCGCTGAGTTCGGCCCAGCGGGTGTCCAGCCAGGCGTCGCTGTGGGCGTCGCGCGGGCTCTGGTACACCGGCGAGCGGGTCAGCGCGCGCATCCGGTAGTCCTCGGTGCCTTCGGCGTACAGCTCCACGCAGTAGGTCTGCAGCAGGCCGATGGCGGGCAGGAAGCTGTCGCGCTGCAGGCCGTTCAGGTACAGGTTCTCCACCGCCGTGTTGGAGGTGGTGACCAGGGTGACGCCTTCGGCGAACAGGCGCTCGAGCAGGCGCGCCAGCAGCATGGCGTCGCCGATGTCGGTGACGAAGAACTCATCCAGCACCAGCACGCGCAGGTTGTTGCGCCATTCCTGGGCGATCCGCGCCAGCGGGTCGCTCTGGCCCTGGTGCTCGCGCAGGCGCTCGTGGATGCCGCGCATGAAGCGGTGGAAGTGGGTGCGGTACTTCTGCTGGATCGGCAGGCCGTCGTAGAACAGGTCGACCAGGAAGGTCTTGCCGCGCCCCACCCCGCCCCAGAAGTACAGGCCCTTGACCGGGTCGGGCTTTTTCCAGAAGGCGGCCAGCTTGTCCAGCCAGCCGTCCTGGTCGCTGTCGAGCAGCGCGACATGGATGCGGTCCAGCTCGGCCAGGGCCGCGTGCTGGGCCGGGTCGTCCTGCCACTCGCCCCGCGCAACGCCGTCGGCATAGCGCTGGGAGGGGGTCATCACCGCCGCACTCATGCGGCCGGCAACCACTGCTTGAGACCGTGGGTCAGCGCGCCGCGCAGGTCGATCAGCTTGCGATGGAAGAAGTGGCTGGTGTCGGGCATGCGCACCAGCTCATGCGGCGCGCCCAGCTGCTGCAGCCAGTCGTAGACCGCCTGCGGGTCGACGATCTCGTCCTGCTCGCCCTGGATCACCAGCCACTGGGCCGGGGGCTGCACGCCCTCGAAGTCCCAGCGGCCGGCCGGCGGGGCGATCGAGATGAGCACCTGCGGCTGCAGCTCGGCGGCAGCACGCAACGAGACGAAAGCCCCGAAGCTGAAGCCGGCCAGCCACAGCGTGGCCTGCGGGTGCGCGGCGCGGGCCCAGGCCACCACGGCCTTGAGGTCGTCCTGCTCGCCCACGCCGTTGTCGAACGCACCGCCCGAGCCGCCCACGCTGCGGAAGTTGAAGCGCACCGTGGTGATGCCCATCTCGCGCAGGGTGCTGGCCACCTGGGTGACCACCTTGTTGTGCAGGCTGCCGCCCTCGGTGGACAGCGGGTGGCAGATCACCGCGATGACCGGCACGGGGGTGACGTCGGCCTTGGGCAGGTCGACGGCGACATCAAGCGGCCCGACCGGACCGGCCAGGGTGAGCGTGCCGGATTCGGCGGGGAACGGGGGATTTTGCATGGCACCATGATAGCGTCCCCTGCCCTGCTGCTGCCCTGCACCGCTCATGACATATCTGCTGTTGGCCGTGATCTGCTCGGTGCTGGTCTCGGTGCTGCTCAAGCTGGCCGCGCGCCGGGGCCTGGATGTGGCACAGATGGTGACCTGGAATTACCTGGTGGCCGCCACGCTGACCGCCGTGGTGCTGCGCCCGCCACTGGCGTCGCTGCAGTCGTCCCACGCGCCCTGGCTGGCGCTGCTGGGCCTGGCGGTGGTGCTGCCGACGATCTTCCTCGTGCTGGGCCGCGCGGTGGCGGTGGCCGGCATCGTGCGCAGCGACGTCGCCCAGCGGTTGTCGCTGCTGCTCAGCCTGCTGGCCGCTTTCCTGCTGTTCGGCCAGAGCGCCACGACCTGGAAGCTGCTCGGCCTGGGCCTGGGCCTGGTCGCGATGCTGGCGATCAGCCTGCGCCCGCGCGGACCGGCCGCGGACCCGGCCGGCGGTGGCTGGCGCTGGTTGCTGGGCGTGTGGGTGGGCTTTGCGGTGGTGGACATCCTGCTCAAGCAGGTCGCGCTGTCCGGCACGCCCTCGATGGCGGCGCTGCTGGCCTGCTTCAGCATCGCCTTCGTGCTGATGCTGGCGCTGCAGCTGTGGCGGCACGCCAGCGGCCGCAGCCGGCTGCGCCTGCGCAACCTGGGAGCCGGTGCACTGCTGGGCCTGCTCAACGGCGGCAACATTCTTTTCTATGTGCATGCCCACCAGGCGCTGCCGGAGAGCCCGGCCACCGTGTTCGCCGGCATGAACATCGGCGTGGTGGTGCTGGGTGCGCTGGTGGGGGTGTTCGCGTTCGGCGAGCCGACCACGCGGTGGAACCGTGTGGGGCTGGGCTTGGCGGTGGTGGCGATTTCGTTGATCGCGTTCGGGTGACCGGCGCGGCCGGCCATGGCCGGGCAGAGCCCGGCGCTACGTCCAATCGCGCATCATCCCATCAACGATCAAACCCCAGCATCAGCGGGTCATGGTCCGAGCTGCGCCACGGGCCCTGCACGTTGCGGTCCCGATACCCGGCGTCATCCGGCTCATCGGCATTGATATGCCACTCGGCCGCACCGCGCAGCCGCCTGGCCATGCCCGGGCTCAGCAGCGCATGGTCCAGACGTCCGGTCATGCCGTTGTACACATAGCTGTAGGGCTGCTTGATCTTCGCCACGGCGAACGCGTCCTGCCAGCCGGCGTCATGCAGCGCGCGGATCGGCGCTTCCATCGCGTAGGCATTGAAGTCGCCCAGCAGCACGGCGTCGGAGGTGCCGGCACCGGTCGGATCGGTGCGCAGCCACTGGTCCAGCAGCTGGGCCGAGGTCACGCGGGTGGCGTTCCAGCAGGCCTGCCCGTCCTTCTGGTCCTGGTCCGCGCCGGTGGCTTCCGAGCAGCCCTTCGACTTGAAATGGTTGGCCACCACCACGAACGGCGCGCCCTTGCCGGCGCGGAAGGCCTGCGCCAGCGGCACACGGCTGTGCGGGCCGAACGGGCCGGCTTCCAGCACGGCCGGCGCGCCCACCGGGGTCACCTTCGATGTGCGGTAGATGATGCCCACGCGGATCGGGTTGTCGCCCGGGCCCTTGGTCGCATCCACGAAGCGCCAGTCGCCCTTCGCACCGCGGTCGGCGTTGAGGGCATCGACCAGCTGGGCGATGGCCGAATTCGGGCCATAACCGTCATTCTCCAGCTCCATCAGCGCGGCCACGTCCGCGCCGAGCGCGTTGATGGTGGTCACCAGTTTGGCTTTCTGCGCCTGATGCTCCGCCAGGGTGCGGGCACCGCGCTGGGTGGGGAACCCGCCGCCCTGGCCGTCGCCGTTGAAGAAGTTTTCCAGGTTGAAGGCGGCCACGTGCAGCGCGCCGGCCACCACCGGCACGGCGGGTCGCGCCGGCGCGGGCAGCTGCAGCGGTGTGGTCACCTGCAGGCGGGCGGTGCCCTTGTCGTCCACCTGCACGATGCCTTCCACGTTGCGCAGGACCATGCCGGTACGCAGGTCCGCGCCGGCCGGCAGGTAGGCCACCGGGCCGGGATCGCGGGCGCGGCTGCCGTCATCAAGCAGCAGGCGGCGGCGCTGGTTGTCGGCGATCACCCTGGCGTGGGCGTCGGTGCCCGGCAGTGCGACTTCGCTGGGCTGCCAGAGGCGGCCGTCGAAGGCGACGGTGAGTTCGCCGAAGCGGGCCAGGCCGTCGGTGCCGGCCAGGGTGAGCGGGGCTGCGATGCGGACGTGTTGGCCGTCCAGGGCGCGCCACTCGGAGGGGGCGGTGGGCAGCGCGACAGGGGCCGAGGTCGTCGGTGCGGGGCGCGGCGGCTGGACCTGCGGATGTGCCTGGGCGAAGCCGGTGGCGGGCAGCAGCAGCGAAAGGGCGAGAGCGAGGGAGCGGCGGCGCATGGGCGGGCGACAACGGGGTAGGGGGCGCACAGGGTACGCAAAAAGCAGCCACGCAGGGCGTGGCTCTGCGCCTGGGTTGGGTCCGGACCCGGGCGTTATTTCAGGTTGGCCAGCATCCAGTCCACGGTGGCGTGGATCTGTTCCTCGGTCAGGGCCGGGTTGCCGCCCTTGGGCGGCATGATGCCGCCGTCCGGGCCGGTGTAGCCCTCAACGGCGTGCTTGTAGAGGGTGTCCTTGCCCTGCGCGATACGCGCGTCCCAGTGGCTGTGGTCCAGGGTGGGCGCGTTGCCGACACCGTTGGTATGGCAGGCAGTGCACAGGTTGTCGAAGATCACCTTGCCGTCGGTGGTGCCGCCATAGGCCACCTGGGAGGCGGCCTTGGCCAATGCCACGGCCTTGGCAGCGGCCTGGTCGGCGGCACCCGTGGCCCCGGCGTAGACCGCACCGGCGGGGGCGATGCGCATTTCCGTGCGCTTGGCCGCCTGCGGCGAGACTTCCGCCGGAATGCGGGTGTGGACGTACGCGGCGAGCAGGATCAATCCGAGCGTGATGGCCATCAACAGCGCGATGACCATGGAAAAGCGTTTCAGGAACTCGAGGTCGTAATTCCGCACTCTCTATACCCCTGGCTGATAGTCGTTGGACCACGGCTTGTCGCCCGAGTATGACCAGCGTCGACCGCGCAGCGCAACCCGATTCAGACTGCCGCAATGCAGCAATAGCAGGGCTTCAGCCGCCCGCGGCGCGCAGGCAGACCTTGCAGATGGAATCGACCAGCGCATCTTCGTCGCCATGTGCGTCACGACTTGGCGCAGTTGGCCCCACCAGCGCTTCGGTGAAGGCACCGACGATGCAGGCGGCGGTCACCTGCGTGTCCTGCTCGGGGAAACTGCCGGCCGCGACACCGTCGGCCACGATGCGGTGGAAGACGTCGCCGAACAGTCGACGGCAGCGGATGCGCTCGGCTTCCACTTCCGGGTCCACCGGTTCGGCGATGAAGGCATAGGCCAGCCCCGGACCGGCCAGGGCGCGGCGCACGAAGGCGGTGATGGCCCGACGCAGGCGCTCCGGAGCCGGCAGCGGCTCGGCCGCGATGCCCTCGAAGATGCGCAGTTCGTGTTCGACCGCGGCGGTGAGCACCTCTACGAACAGCTCGGCTTTGGACGGGAAGTGGCGGTAGATGAGCCCGGTGGAGACGCCGGCCTCGGCTGCCACGGCGGTGACCGGGGCGTTGCGGTAGCCACCGGCGGCCACAAGTGCGCGGGTCGCCAGCAGGATCCGTTCACGGGCCCCGGCCAGGCGTTCTTCCATCAGTGCGGAGCGTTTGTATGCCATTTGTTGATTCTATGTTCAATTTTTGAATTTGTATTCACTTTTACCCCGGACACCGCTAGGCTGGGACCATCGCCCGTGGGACGGCCCTGCCCGTCCACCCCACCCGGCGCGTCCCACCTGTTGCGGAGCCGCCCCATGCACGTCCCTACCCTGAATTTCGATCTCGGCGAGGAGATCGACCTGCTGCGCCAGAGCGTGGCCCATTTTGCCTCGGCCGAGGTCGCGCCGCTGGCCGCTCAGGCCGACGAGGAGAATCTGTTCCCGCATCCGCTGTGGCGCAAGCTCGGCGAGCAGGGCCTGCTCGGCCTGACCGTTGAAGAGGAATACGGCGGCAGCGGCATGGGCTATCTCGCCCATGTGGTGGCGATGGAGGAAATCTCGCGCGCTTCCGGCGCGATCGGCCTGTCCTATGGCGCGCATTCCAATCTGTGCGTGAACCAGCTGCGCAAGAACGGCACCGAGGAGCAGAAACGTCGCTTCCTGCCCGACCTGTGCAGTGGCGAGAAGGTCGGCGCACTGGCGATGAGCGAGCCCGGCGCGGGCTCGGACGTGGTCTCGATGAAGCTGCGCGCCGACAAGCGCGGCGACCACTACGTGCTCAATGGCAACAAGATGTGGATCACCAACGGGCCGGATGCCGACGTGCTGGTGGTCTACGCGAAGACCGATGTGGAGGCGGGAGCCAAGGGCATCACCGCGTTCCTGATCGAGAAGGGCATGAAGGGGTTCTCGACCGCGCAGAAGCTGGACAAGCTCGGCATGCGCGGCTCCAACACCTGCGAGCTGGTGTTCCAGGATTGCGAGGTGCCGGAGGCCAACGTGCTCGGCACGGTGGGCGGTGGGGTGAAGGTGCTGATGTCCGGCCTGGATTACGAGCGTGTGGTGCTGTCCGGCGGCCCGCTGGGCCTGATGGCGGCCGCGCTCGACGTGGTGATGCCGTACGTGCACGAGCGCAAGCAGTTTGGTGAGGCGATCGGCACCTTCCAGCTGATCCAGGCCAAGCTGGCCGACATGTATGTGGGCCTCAATGCGTGCCGTGCGTATGTGTATGCGGTGGCACGCGCCTGCGACCAGGGCCGTACCACCCGCCAGGATGCCGCCGGTGCCATCCTGTACTCGGCCGAGAAGGCCACCTGGCTCACCGGCCAGGCGATCCAGATCCTCGGCGGCAACGGCTACATCAACGAGTACCCCACCGGCCGGCTGTGGCGAGATGCCAAGCTGTACGAGATCGGTGCGGGCACCTCGGAGATCCGCCGCATGCTGATCGGCCGCGAACTGTTCCAGCGCACGCTGTAAGGAAAGACACGCCATGACCGTACTGAGCACCCAGCTGCAGCCGGGCAGCGAGACGTTTGAAGCCAACCGCGCCGCCCTGCAGACGGTGGTGGACGACCTGCGCGCCACTCTCGCGCAGACCGCGCTGGGCGGCAGCGAGGCGGCGCGGCAGAAGCACACCGCGCGCGGCAAGCTGCTGGTGCGCGAGCGCATCGATGCCCTGCTGGACCCCGGCAGCGCGTTCCTGGAACTGGCTCCGCTGGCCGCGCATGGCATGTATGGCGACCCCATTCCCAGTGCCGGCGTGGTCGCCGGCATCGGCCGGGTGAGCGGCGTGGAATGCGTGATCGTGGCCAACGATGCCACGGTGAAGGGTGGCACCTACTACCCGATGACGGTGAAGAAGCACCTGCGTGCGCAGGAGATCGCGGCGCAGAACCGCCTGCCC
>JAEWLO010000252.1 GCA_023457475.1 Pseudomonadota bacterium
GGTCATATCCCCCCGACGCTATCACACGGTCTGCCCGGCCCCCCCCTGTCGAAGGTCAGGGCGCACCCGACGCGGCACCGCCCGGACCCGGCGACGCGCCTGCGGACCCCGCCGCCGCGATGACGGGCGGGCCAGCGCGCGGGCCGGCAGGCGGAACCGGTACAGCGCCCACCAGGCGACGCAGGGCATGCCGACCAGCCACATCGGTAACCAGCCCAGCCAGTCGCTATGGCCACGTGCTGCCGGCCAGACCAGCACCAGGGCCAGCCCGGCCAGGGCGATCTGTCGCACCCAGCGCAGTACCTCGGGATGGGGCGTGTGGCTGGCGGCTACGGCACGGCGTGAATGCGGGGTGGAGTGCGAAGACGACAAGGCCATGACGGGGCTCCATGCGAAAGTGATGCGTCACCTTGCCGTGCCACCATCTCAAAGGCTGCGACCTTGACGACGATGTCGGCTTTATCGGCCTGCGCCGCCATTGACGTTCTGCGTCGTCCCAACCACCATGCCCATGCCAGCCTTGGAGCCCGTTACCGCATGTCCTCGATCCGCCCGCTTCGCGTTGTCCTGCTGGTGTCCTCGCTGGCGCTGTTGTCCGCCTGTGCCTTCGGGGGCAGCAAGTCGGCTCCCGCGCCGGAGGTCGTCAGTACTCCGCGCAACGCACCGATCGACCTGCAGCGGTTCATGGGCACCTGGTACGTCATCGGCCGCGTGCCGAACCCGGTGGAGCGCGGGCACGTCGCAAGCGTCAACGAGTACAGCCTGCGCGGCGACCAGAAAGTGTCCATCACCTACCGTTACCGCGACGGCTTCTCCGAACCCCTGCAGCAGCTGACCGTGCGTGCCTCGGTGGACGAGGACAGCGGCAACCACAACTGGCGCACCTGGTTCTACAAGATCGTGCCGACCCATACCCGCGTGCTCGACGTCGCGCCCGACTATTCCTGGGCGCTTCTGGGCTACCCGGGTCGCGAGATGGCCTGGATCTTCGCGCGCAGCCCGGACATGGACAAAGAGCTCTACAAGGAGCTCGCCACCCGCCTGCGCGACGAGTACGGCGTGAACACGGACAAGCTCAAGCGCGTGCCGCAGCACAAGGAACAGGTCGACCGGCTGGGCTTCGAGGTTCCGAACGTGCGTTGAGGCACCCGGTAACGCCGGCCGTTGGCCGGCCCACGGGGTACTTGGGGCGTTCATGAGGGCCGGCCAGCAGCCGGCGCTACCGGGTGATGCTTCGCATCACTTGCGGGTGTAACGCGTCACCAGCCAGTCGCCCAGCATCTGCAGCACCTGGACCAGGACCAGCAGCAGGACCACGGTGACCAGGGCCACGTCGGTATGCGAGCGCTGGTAACCGTCGCGGAAAGCGAGGTCGCCCAGGCCGCCGGAACCGATCGCGCCGCCCATGGCGGTGAAGCCGATCAGGGCGATCACCGTCACGGTGGCACCGGCGATCAGGCCCGGACGGGCTTCCGGCAGCAGCACGCGGCTGACCAGCTGCCACGTGGTGGCTCCCATGGCCTGGCTGGCCTCTATCACGCCTCGATCCACTTCCCGCAGCGCGGTTTCGACCAGGCGCGCGTAGAACGGCGCGGCACCGATCACCAATGGCACGATCGCGCCACGCACGCCGAGCGAGGTACCCATCAGCCACAGGGTGATCGGAATGAGCACGATCATCAGGATGATGAAAGGCACTGAACGCAGCAGATTCACCACCAGCGCCAGGGCACCGTAGAGCACCGGCTTGCGATGCAGCTGCGGCGAACCGGTGAGGAACAGCAGCACGCCCAGCGGCAGGCCGATGAGCAGGGTGAGCGGCAGCGAGCCACCCAGCATGAGCAGGGTGTCGACCGTAGCCTGGCCGATATCGGCCCATTTGGCCGCATCGAGGTGGCGGAAGAAGCCGCCGGCAGCAGCAAGGTTCATCGGCGCAGCTCCTCCACGTGAACGCCCGCGGCGACGAAGCCGGCCTGTGCGGCCTGCACATCGCCCCCCACCAGCGACACCGTCAGCTGGCCGTACGGAGTGTCCTTGATGCGATCGATGCGCCCGGACAGGATGTTGTAGTCCACGCCGGTGTCGCGTGCGATGCGACCCAGCAGCGGTTCGTAGGTGTCGCCACCGAGGAAGGTCAGGCGCACGATGCGCCCCGCCACGGCCTCGAAGTCCTTGTGCAGCTCGCCTTCGTCCACATGTTCGGATTCACTGACAAACCGGCGGGTGGTCGGGTGCTGTGGGTGCAGGAACACTTCAGTCACCGGTCCGGTCTCGACCAGCGCACCGGCGTCGAGCACGGCCACCCGGTCGCAGACGCGACGGATCACGTCCATCTCATGGGTGATCAGCACGATGGTCAGGCCCAGCTCGCGGTTGATCCGGCCCAGCAACGCGAGCACCGAGGCGGTGGTCTGCGGGTCCAGGGCGCTGGTGGCTTCGTCGCAGAGCAGGATCTGCGGACGGGTGGCCAGCGCACGGGCGATGCCGACACGCTGCTTCTGGCCGCCGGAGAGTTGTGCCGGGTATTTGTTGGCATGCGCTTCCAGACCCACTGTCTGCAGCAGTTCCGTCACCCGTGCGTCGATCTCCGCGCGCGGAGTGCCGGCCAGCTCCAGCGGGAAGGCGACATTGGCCGCCACCGTGCGCGAGGACAACAGGTTGAAGTGCTGGAAAATCATGCCGATGCGGCGGCGCAGCGCACGCAGGCCGTCGGTATCCAGCGCGGTGACGTCTTCGCCGTTGATCAGCAGGCGGCCACCGCTGGGCTCTTCCAGCCGGTTGATCAGCCGGATCAGCGTGGATTTGCCCGCGCCGGAGTGCCCGATGATGCCGAATACCTCACCGGCCTCGATGGTCAGGTCCAGCGGCTGCAGCGCGGCGATCGCGCGGCCGCCGACGGCATAGGATTTGTGCAGGCGCTGGAACTCGATCACTTCGCGGTCAACCGGGGCATCGACGGGAGGGGGCGTGCAGCCTACCAGCGCGGGACGGCCCTGACCCACGTGGCGATGCGGAATGATATTCCGTTTGATTATAAGAAGGTGTCGTCGCCCGCCGGACCCGGCCTCACGGGTGGTCCAGCGGGGTGGGCGCGGCGACCTTGCGGACCCGCTCGCGGTGCAGCAGGTACAGACCCGATGCCATGATGATGGCCGCGCCCAGCCAGGTGAAGCGGTCCGGCAGGGCTCCCCAGAACAGCAGATCCCAGCCGATTACCCAGACCAGGCCGGTGTACTCGAGCGGGGCGATCAGCGAAGCCTCGCCCAGCTGGAATGCGCGGGTCAGGGCGACCTGCCCGGCCGCGCCGGCCAGGCCCATGCCGGCGATCAACCCGGCGTGGCCCCACTGCAGCGGCCGCCAGTCCGGCACGGCCAGCAGGCCGGCCCCCAGCGCCAGCAGAGCCAGGAACCACACCACCATCGACTGCGGGGTGTCGGTCCGGGTGAGCATGCTGACCGTGATCGCGGCCAGCGCGTAGGCCGTCGCCGCCAGCAGCACCATCAGCCCAGGCACCGAGATGAAGCCCCCCACGCCGGGGCGCAGGACCACCAGCACCCCGACCAGGCCGATGCCGATGGCCACCCAGCGACGCGGACCGACGTGCTCGCCGAGCAGCGGCACGGACAAGGCGGCGATCAGCAGCGGGGCGACGAAGTAGATGGTGTAGGCAGTGGACAGCGGCAGGGTACGCAGCGCATAGACGAAGCACCCGATCATCGCCATGCCCAGCCCCCCGCGCAGCAGATGCAGGCCCCATCGCACCGGCACCAGCGACCGGGGGCCGGCCGTGGCCAGTACCCACACGAGCACGAACGGCAGCGAGGCCGCCCCGCGCAGGAAGGTAACCTGCAGCGTGGAGTAGGCACCGGCGAGCTGTTTCATGCCCGCGTCCATCAGCGAGAAGCAGGCCACGGCGGCCAGCATCCAGACAACGGCCCGGGTGGGGGATTTCTGCGTGTTCATGGCCCATTATCGCCGCGATTGGCGGGCCGTCCATGCCGGGTTGGTTAGAATGGGGACTTCTTCTGCTGGAGTATGCCCATGCCGTCTTTTGACGTCGTTTCCGAAGTCGACATCCACGAGCTGACCAACGCCGTCGACCAGGCCAACCGCGAGCTGACCACCCGCTTCGACTTCAAGGGCGTGGACGCGAAGTTCGTGCTGGAGGAGAGCGTGATCAAGCAGAGCGCCCCGAGCGATTTCCAGCTGCAGCAGATGACCGACATCCTGCGCCAGCGTCTGACCGCGCGTAAGATCGATGCCGGTTGCCTGGAGTTCGGCGACGTGCTCACCAACCTGGGCGGCGCACGCCAGGACATCACTGTGAAGCAGGGTATCGAGCAGAAGATCGCCAAGAAGATCGCGGCCAAGTTGAAGGAAGCCAAGCTCAAGGTGGACAGCCAGATCAACGGAGACAAGCTGCGGGTGACCGGCAAGAAGCGCGACGACCTGCAGGACGCCATTGCGCTGCTGAAGAAGGAAAACTTCGAGATTCCGCTGCAGTTCGATAATTTCCGCGACTGATCATGAACGATGCCATCGACCCCATCGCCGATACCCGGCGCTGGCTGGAAAACATCGTCATCGGCCTGAACCTGTGCCCGTTCGCCAAGGCGGTGTACGTGAAGCAGCAGGTACGCTTCGTGCTCAGCGACGCGACCACCCCGGAGGCGCTGCTGGAGGAATTGGCAGAAGAACTGGTGCTGCTGCGCGACACGCCGGCCGAGCAGATCGACACCACGCTGATCGTGCACCCGGAGGTCCTCACCGACTTTCTGGACTACAACGACTTCCTCGACAACGCCGATGCCGCGATCGAAGCACTGGACCTGCAGGGCATCCTGCAGGTAGCCAGCTTCCACCCCCAGTACCAGTTCGCCGGCGTGGCCCCGGATGACGTGAGCAACTACACCAACCGCGCGCCCTACCCCACCCTTCACCTGCTGCGCGAGGACAGCGTGGAGCGTGCGGTGGCCGCGTTCCCCGATCCGGACGTGATCGTGGAGCGCAACATCGCCACGCTCGACGAGTTGGGCGTGGAAGGCTGGACGCGTCTGCTGGGGCGTGGAGACACACCGCGATGCCATTGACCCCTGCCATCGCCGACTGGCCGGCACAGCCGCTGCGTGACCGCGTGGTCGTGGTCACCGGTGGTGCGCAGGGAGTGGGCCGCGGCATCGCCCAGGCGGTGCTGGGGGCCGGCGGCAACGTGATGATTGCCGACCTCGATGGGGATGCCGGCAAGGCCTGCCTGAAGGAATGGGCGCTGCCCGAGCGCAGTGCGTTCCAGCGCGCGGACGTGGCGAACGAGCGCAGCGTACAGGCCCTGATGAAGGCCGCGCTCAAGCGCTTCGGTCGCATCGACGGACTCGTCAACAACGCCGGCATCGCCAGCGCGCACGGCACGCCGCTGGCAGACATGTCGATGGCGGAATGGCAGCGCCGGCTGTCCAGCCTGCACGGCGCGTTCCTGTGCAGCAGACATGCGCTGCCGGCGCTGCGGGCGCAGGGCGGTTCGATCATCAACATCGCCTCCACCCGCGCGTGGCAATCGGAGGCCGACAGTGAAGCCTATGCGGCCGCCAAAGGCGGACTGGTGGCGTTCACCCACGCGCTGGCGATCAGCGCCGGGCCGGCGGTGCGGGTCAACAGCATCAGTCCGGGCTGGATCACCACCGATGCCTGGCAGGCACCGCCGCG
>JAEWLO010000253.1 GCA_023457475.1 Pseudomonadota bacterium
GGATGGACCCGTCGGCCTGGCTGGACCTGATGGCCGACGACGCCCCGGCCCTGCGGGTGAGCTTCTTCGGCGCGGTGCCTGCGCCGGAACAGCGCTACTGGCGTGGCCCGGTGCTGACCGAATTCGACGGCAGGGTGTGGACGCAGGACCGCATGTCACGCGACATGCCGGTGCCCGAGGTGACTCGTGCGGCCACGCGCTGGGAGTACCAGATCGACTACGAACCGACCGACCGCCGTCAGCTGGTGGCGCTGGACCTGCCGCTGCAGGCACCGGCCGGTGCGATGCTGGACGGCAACTACAGCCTGCACAGCAATGCCCCCCTCGCGGCCCTGACGCGCTGGCGGCTGCAGTCCTCGCCCGTTACCGCGTTTGTGCAGCCGCTGAGCACGTACCAGCGGCAACGCCTGCTCACGGTGCCCGCGGACCTCAATCCACGCACTGCGGCCCTGGCCCGGCAGTGGCGGCAGGAGGCCGGCCGCGACGACGCGGCCATCGTCAACCGCGCACTGGACTGGATCCGCGCGCGCTTCGCCTACACGCTGGATACCCCACCGCCCGGGCGCAACGCGGTGGACGAGTTCCTGTTCGACCAGCAGGCCGGTTTCTGCCAGCACTTCAGCTCTTCGTTCGTGGTGCTCATGCGTAATGCCGGCATCCCGGCACGCGTGGTGACCGGCTTCGCCGGTGGGCAGCGCAACAGCTATGGCGACTATTTCGTGGTGAGGCGGATGGATGCGCACGCCTGGGCCGAGGTCTGGCTTCCGGCGCGTGGCTGGGTGCGGGTGGACCCGACCGCGGCGGTGGCACCGGAACGCATCTACGACACGCTGGAAGACCGTCTGGGTGCCGAGGGGCCGGATACCACCCTGCAGGGACGCTGGGCGCAGCTGGGCCAGATGGCCGACTATCTGCGCCGGGGCTGGAACGACCTGGTGCTGTCCTTCGATGCCAACCGGCAGCAGCAGCTGCTGCGCCCACTGGGCATCGACCGCCTGCAGCCGGCACAGCTGGTCGCCATTTTCATCGCCTTCGCAGGTGGGGCGCTAGGCTGGATGCTATGGCTGCTGGCCCGTGGCGAACGCGAACGCGATCCGCTGCTGCGGGCCTGGCACCGTCTGGCCCGGCGATACGCGCGGCATGGCCTGGCACGGGAACCTGCGGAAACCGCCACGGACTGGGCGCAGCGCGTCCACCGGCAGCGCCCCGACCCGGCGCTGCTGTCACTCAGCCAGCGTTTCGTTCAGGCGCGCTACGCTGGCGCTGAGCTCGACCCTTCACTCGTGCGTGACCTGCACAGGCACCGCCCGTCCACCGGAGCATCCTCATGAACACCAAGATTCTGCTTCCCCTTGCCGCGTCGCTGGCGCTGGCCGCCTGTGCCACGGCCCCCAAACCGCTGCAGGGACAGTTCAGCGTGGTCAGTCCGCGCGATTCGGTCGCCACCCAGCAGGTCGGCACGCCGGTGCGCTGGGGCGGTCGCATCATCGAAACCACGCCGGGACAGGGCCAGACCTGCTTCCAGCTGCTGTCGCGGCCGCTCAACGGCAGCGGCCGCCCGAGCACCACCTCCAATGACGCCAGCGACGGTCGCTTCATCGCCTGCCGCGCGGGGTTCTACGACCCGGCCGTGTTCGAGGAAGGCCGCGACGTGACCTTCATCGGCAAGATCGCCGGCTACGAGAACACCCGTATCGGCGAGTACGACTACCGTCTGCCCAAGCTTGAAGCCGATGTGATCTACCTGTGGCCGGAACAGCGCCAGGTGGACGTGGTGCCGGTGTACCCGTACGGGCCGTGGGGCCCGGGTTGGGGTCCGGGCTGGGGGTATCGCGGCTGGGGCTGGTGGTAATCACGGTCCCGCATGAAAAAACCGCCCTTCGGGGCGGTTTTTTTGTTCAGGCCTTCGGGGTACCGAAATGGCCCAGCGGTGCGCCCGCCAGCAGGTGCAGGTGGATGTGGAACACGGTCTGCCCGGCGTCTTCGCGGCAGTTCATGACGATGCGGTAGCCGTTCTCGGCGAAACCTTCCCTGCGGGCGTAGGCCGCCGCCGCCAGGGCGAGCTTGCCGATCAGGTGCGCCTGGGAGGGCTGCACGTCATCGAGGGTGGGGATGGCTTCGTTCTTGGGAATGAAGAGCACATGCACCGGAGCCTGCGGGGCGATGTCCTTGAACCCGAGCACGTCATCGTCCTCGTAGACGATGGTGGCGGGAATCTCGCGGCGGATGATCTTGCCGAACAGGGTGTCTTGGGTCATGGGTGTCAGTCCGGAATTTCGGTACGGGTGCCGAAGGCATGCGAAAGGGTGCCGCGATCAACGTACTCGAGTTCACCGCCCAGCGGCAGGCCCTGCGCGAGGCGACTGGGGCGCACGGTACGCGCGCGTGCCAGTTGCGCCAGGTAGTGCGCGGTAGCCTCGCCTTCGACGGTGGCGCTGGTGGCGATGATCAGCTCCTGCACCTCGCCTTCTTTCAGGCGGGTGTCCAGCTGATCCAGGCCCAGCTCGCGCGGACCGATGCCGTCCAGCGGCGACAACCGCCCCTGCAGCACGTAGTACACCCCACGGAAGCCGGTCGCGTGCTCGATGGCGAGGCGGTCGGCCGGCGATTCCACCACGCACAGCTGGCCGCGTTCGCGGCTGCTGTTGGCGCAGACCGCACACACCTCGGTTTCGCTGAAGTCGCGGCACTGCGTGCAATGGCCAATGCGCTCGATCGCCTTGGCCAGCACCTGCGCCAGCTTCTGCCCGCCTTCGCGCTCACGCTCCAGCACATGGTAGGCCATGCGCTGTGCGGTCTTCTGGCCAACGCCCGGCAGGATGCGGAAGGCGTCGATCAGCTGTTCGAGCAGGGGCAGGCTCACGCTTAGAACGGCAGCTTCATGCCCGGAGGCAGCTGCATGCCGGCCGTGGCCGAGCCCATGCGGCTCTTGGATTCGCTGTCGATCTTGTTGGAAGCGTCATTGAACGCGGCCGCCACCAGGTCCTCCAGCATTTCCTGGTCGCTGAGGATCGAAGGATCGATACGCACCTTGCGGCATTCCTTGCTGCCGGTGAGGGTCACGCTGACCATGCCACCGCCGGCGTTGCCGGTGATTTCCATGTCGGCCAGTTCCTGCTGCACGCGCTGCATGTTTTCCTGCATCTTCTGCGCCTGCTGCATCAACTGGGCGATGTTTCCACGCATGTCGGTTCCCGGGCCTGGTGTCTGTCGGATGGATGGCGGCGCCGAGGCGCCGGATCAAGGGTCAGCCGTCGCCGAGCGGCCGGATGCTGTCCGGCAGGATCTGCGCGCCGTGCACCTGCACCAGCCGCTGGATGCCGGGGTCGGCGGCGAAGCCGCGCTCGGCGCCCGCCTGGCGTGCATCGCGGTCGCGTTCGTTGCGCACGCGCGCGGTGTCGGCGCGCGGTTCGCCGGTTTCGAAGCGCAGCTGCACCGCGCCGCCCAGCAGGGCCGACAGCGCATCGTTCAGTTGCAGCACCAGGCTGGGCGACTTCAGGTG
>JAEWLO010000254.1 GCA_023457475.1 Pseudomonadota bacterium
GGTCTACCCGCAGGTGGCTCCGGAACCGGCCGGCTATTCACCGCGCTGGATCCAACAGATCCTGCGCGGCGAACTCGGCTTCCGTGGCGTGGTGTTCTCCGACGACATCGGCATGGCCGCATCGCACAGCGCCGGCGGCGTGCAGGCGCGCGTGCACGCGCACCTGGACGCCGGCTGCGACGTGGTGCTGGTGTGCCACCCGGAACTGGTCGATGACGCCCTGCAGGCCGTGCACGACCGCCCCCTCAATACCGCTGCGCTGCTCGGCCTGATCGGCCGTGGCGGCCTTGGCTGGGACGGCCTGCTGGCCGACACCCGCCATGGCAGTACCCAATCCCGTTTGCTTGAATCTCTTGGAAGAACCGTCTGATGCCGAACCTCACCATTTCCCAGGCGCTGGCCCAGGCCGACCTGCTGGTTGACCGCCCCACCATCGACAAGGCCATTGCCGGCATCGCCGACGCCATCGCGCGCGACTACCAGGGCGAGGTGCCGCTGTTCCTGTCCATCATGCACGGCGCGCTGCCGTTCGCCGGCCAGCTGGCGCTGGAACTGGGCGCACGCGGCCAGGACGTGCAGTTCGATTACCTGCACGCCACCCGTTACCGCGGTGAAACCACCGGCGGCGAACTGGTGTGGAAGCACAAGCCGGCCACTTCGCTGTTCGGTCGCCGCGTGCTGCTGGTCGACGACATCCTGGACGAAGGCTTCACCCTGCAGGGGGTGCGCACCTGGTGCCTGGAGCAGGGGGCCACCGACGTGCGCATCGCCGCGCTCACGGTGAAGAAGCACGACCGCGCGCTGCCCGACGTCAAGGCCGATTACGCGGGCGTCGAACTGCCCGACCGTTACGTGTTCGGTTTCGGCATGGACGTCAACGAAGCGCTGCGCTGTGTGCCGGCCATCTACGCGATGAAGGAATGATGGACCACATTGCACTGGCCGTCATTGGCGGCACCGGCGTCTACAAGCTTGCCCAGCTGGATGACGTGAGCAGCCATTCCGTGGACACGCGGTATGGCACGCCGTCCGGCCCGATCCGGGTGGGTACGCTGCTCGGACAGCGCGTGGCGTTTCTGGCGCGCCATGGAGAAGGGCACTCGCTGCCGCCGCACAAGATCAACTACCGCGCGAATCTTGCCGCGCTGCAGCAAATCGGTGCGAAACGCGTGCTCGCGCTCAACACCGTGGGCGGCATCACCGAACACTTCGGTCCGCGCGTACTGGCCTGCCCGGACCAGCTGATCGATTACACCTGGGGCCGCATTTCCACGCTCAGCGAAGAGCCCGGCAGTGAAGTGCTGCATGTGGATTTTGGCCATCCGTACACACCGCTGCTGCGCAGCAAGGTGCTGGCGGCAGCCAAAGTCACCGGCGTGCGCCTGCACGACGGCGGCTGCTATGGCGCAACGCAGGGCCCCCGGCTGGAAACCAATGCGGAGATCGCGCGCATGCGTCGCGACGGCTGCGACCTGGTCGGCATGACCGGCATGCCCGAAGCCGGGCTGGCCCGCGAGCTGGGCCTGGACTACGCCTGCCTGGCGATCGTGGCCAACTGGGCGGCCGGTTGCGGAACCGGTGAGGAGATCACCATGGCCGAAGTACTGGCCAATGTGGACGCGGCGTCGGCCGGATTGCCGGAACTGATTGGCGAATTGGCACGCGGGTGATTGTCATTACCTGACAAGCTTTGCATACTCCGCGAGTGCGCTGGTTGAGCGTACACCACCCATTCATTGAAGAAGGTCTCGCACTACCATGCCGAACGGTACCGTCAAGTGGTTCAACGACGCCAAAGGATTTGGCTTTATTTCTCCGGAGGACGGCAGCGCTGACGTCTTCGCGCACTTCTCCGCGATCAACGCCAAGGGCTTCCGCAGCCTGCAGGAAGGTCAGCGCGTCACGTACGACGTGACCCAGGGCCCAAAGGGTGCCCAGGCCTCCAACATCGTGCCGGCTGAGTGATCCACTCAGCCGTACGCTAAAGACCCCGCTTCGGCGGGGTTTTTTTTGACAGGATGTCCCATGCAGCAGCGCAGCATCGCCATTGTCGGGTACGGCACCGCAGGCCAGGCACTTTCGGTCCTGCTTTCACGCGACGGTCACACCGTGCACGTCTTCGAACGCGCAGCGCACCCCGGCCCGGTGGGGGCGGGTTTCCTGTTGCAGCCCAGCGGTCTGGATGTGCTGTGGCAGATGGACCTGTTGCCACAGGTCATGCAGCACGGGGCACCGGTGCGCCGTCTGTTCGGCGAAACGCCGTGTGGGCGCGCCGTCATGGACATGCGCTACACCGGCCTGCATCCGCATCTGCACGGGCTGGGCATGCAGCGTGGCGCGTTGTTCACGTTGTTGGCGCAGGCGTGGGAGCATCCAGGCAACCTCCAGACCGATACCGCCATCGTCGAGGTGGATCCGGTGCAGGGGCGGCTGCGTGACGCACGTGGCATCAGCCACGGGCCTTACGATCTGGTCATTGCCGCCGACGGCTCGGCCTCCACGCTGCGAAACGGTGTGCAGGGCACGCAGCTGGATCGTGAGTATCCGTGGGGCGCGTTGTGGTGCCTGCTGCCCTGCGACGACTGGTCGCACGTGGATGAACTGCGCCAGCGCTATGTGGCGGCGCGCAAGATGATCGGTCTGTTGCCGGTGGGCACGCGCCCCGGCGACGACACCGCGCGGCTGAGCTTCTTCTGGAGCCTGCCGCGCGATCAGTTCGCGCGTTGGGAGCAGGACGGTATGGCGCGGTGGCTGGATGAGATTGCCACGTTGTGGCCGCAGGCACATGCGCGGCTGGGCGGTGTGACCGAATGCCATCAGCTGGCGCGCGCGGGCTACCGGGATGCGGTGATGCGGCAGTGGCACCGCGACCGGCTGGTGCTGGCCGGCGATGCCGCACATGCGATGAGCCCGCAGTTGGGGCAGGGGGTGAACATGGCACTGCTGGATGCGGTGGCGTTGCGCGATGCGCTGCGCGCGCACGAAAATGACGCGGCGGCGCTGCAGGCGTACCAGGTGCTGCGCAAGACGCATGTGGCCATCTATCAGTTCTGGAGCCGGTGGCTGACGCCGCTGTTCCAGTCCGATCGCGACACAGTGGCGCTCGCACGCGATGTGCTGTTCGGGCCGATGGGCCGGATGCCGGGCGGGCGCGGCCACATGCTGCGTGTGCTGAGCGGTACGCAGCGGGGTTGGTGGGGCACGTGGCCGTTGTCGCCGGGGTTCGTGAGCGCGATGGAGGGCATGAGCTCATGCCTGCGCGTCATGCTGCCCGAGGCCGGATGTGAAGAACTGAATGAGGGGGCTTGACGGTGAACTCACTGTCAACATGGGACAAATACGTCAATGGTTCCCCCGCCAAGGAGTAGGAAATGTTGTTTCCGGCTGACGTGCTTGACAGTGAAATCCGCAAATTGCGCGGTCTGCTGCAGATGCTGCACGAAGATCAGCCAGATGTGATGGAGGATGTTTTCGAGTTCCATGTCACGAGTCTGGTCACTCATTCCGCGCCGGAGCACCATCCGCGCATCCGCCGCGCCGCGCAGAAGATGCTGGAGGAAGTTCGGCGACTCCCGGCGGCCGTTAACCCGAACACCCCTGAAATCCTCTTGATGCCAACCGCCGCCTGATTGCATGCACCACGTCGCGTAATTGCATGCACCACGTCGCCTGATTGCATGCACCACGTAGAGCCACGCCCTGCGTGGCTTCGCGGTGCCTGATCCGCGTAGGGACACGCCATGCGTGCCCACTGCTGGGTTCGCGCGAACAGCCGGTGCGCAACGGTTCCGTGTTTTGGCGGGACGGTGTGGGTTGGCGGGGGACGCCGTAAACCCATCCATGGGGGCTTGGTCGCCGCATCCATGCGGCTCACACCCCCGCAAACCCACCCCGACCCACCTTCGACAGTCGGTCGGTGGCCACAGGAGATCAACGGCAACGGCAACGCGTCGGCCGGTGATACATCACCGGTGGGATCGGTTCCCAAACGATCGCACGTGCACGCTCAACGCCTGGTAACGCATGACCTTCATCGAAGGCACGTAGCGCCGGGCTCTGCCCGGCCGCTCTACCCGAGGTACCGATGATCCAACGAACCATCATGATCGCCTGCGCTCTCCTCAGCCTTACCGGCTGCACCCTGGCC
>JAEWLO010000255.1 GCA_023457475.1 Pseudomonadota bacterium
CAATCGGAGCGCGGCAGGCACCGCCGCTCCAGCCACCACAGCAGACCGGCGACGGCGATGAACGCGAGCAGCCACGGCCAGCGCGGGCCGGGCATCTTCACGGGCGCACCGGTTGAGACGTCGACCGACACCGCCAGGTGCCGGGTCGTGGCGTCGCGCACGTGTTGACGGTGCAGGGTCGGTGCGGCGGCGGGGTCAAACACGTAGAGCGCCTGCACAACCTCGCCGTGCTGCAACTGATGCCAGCCGGCCTGCTGCGGCCAGTAGCCGGCACAGCGCCGGGAGCCGGTGGCGGGATCCACGGTCAGCGGAATCGTGCTGCCGTCGACATCCAGGATGCGACTGCCCTCGGCAACACCACACAGGGACACGCGTTCGCCGGACCACGGGGTGGTCGACTCCGGACGAACCGTCGACGCACCGGAGAGCGGGCGGGCGACGGTGGAAAAAACACTGGACCAGAGCTCTGCGTGCCGGTCGCCGCGACCGGCGAGCACCAGCCGATAGCTGTCGGTGACAGGCAGTATGCCCAGGCGACCGCGACCGACGGTGCGCCAGCCACCCGTCGGCTGTCCATTGGCATCGCGCAGCAGCGCGTCCGCGTCGGCGACGGTGAGGTCGATGCGCTCGAGTGCAGGAGGTGCCGCCGCGTGCGAGACGGTATCGGCGTCCTCGATGTACGGTGTGCCTTCGGCGGCTGGACGCTGTGGCCCCCGGCGCGCCTGCAGCAGCGCCGGGTCGGGATCGGCGGGCAATGCCAGCGGTGCGGTACGGCCGCCGCCGCTCACCGCGAGCCCCCACCCGCGCAGTGCCTGCCGGGCTCCCTCGCCCAGCGGTCCGGTCGTGCGCACCAGAAGCCCCAGGCCCTCACGCAGGGCCTGATGCACCCGTGCGCGCTGTGCGCTGTCGAGCGAGGCCAGGCTGCGTTCGTCCAGCACCAGCACGTCGGTCGCGTCGAGTCGCGCCGCGGTCAGCACCACGGGCGTATCGCCCAGCATCACGCCGCCACCGGCACTGGCCTGTGCCTGCACCTCCAACCCCGTATCCGCAGCCCACCGGCGCAGGTACTTCAGCTCCGGGCCCGGTGCGCCGGCCACGATCAGCACGCGCGGTGCGGCCGCGGCCACGGTCTGCTGCGGCACAGGCAACGCGTCCACCACGTGCAGCTGGGCGTCGAGCAGACGCAGCGTGAATTCGCTGCGTCCGACGGCACGCGCGCTGCCGTGCAGGCGTACCCGGCCCTGTGCATCGAGTACGGCGCGGTCGATGACGGTACCCGCAGGGTCAAGCAGTTCGGCGCGACCGGCCGGGACGCCGTTGGCGCGTGCGGTAACAGTGAACAGCGCGCCCGGTGCGGTCGCGTCCGGCGGTTGCAGGTCGACCCAGCCGCGCGGAGCGGGTGCGGCTTGCAGCGTGGTGCCCGGGGGCAACGCGGTATCGCGGTCACGCGCGGGCAAGCCGTCCCCGATCAGCCGAAGGGCGGTGCTGCCGGGGTGCTGGCGCAGGGCGGTGGCGAGGTCGGGAGCGCGCGGGATGTCCGCGCGGGCGTTGGCTTCCGGCAGGGCGATGACCGTGGCACCGGCGGGCACGGGGCCGACCAACGCCGCGTTGCCGGTCAGTACCGTGAGTGGGCCCGCGTCCACGGTGCGCTCCGGCGGAACGAGGGTGAAGTACAGCAGCACCGCCGTCAGCGCCTGCAACCCGAGCATCACCAGGCGGCGGGGCAATGGCAGCCGGGTCGAACGCCTCGCAATGCGGAGGCTCGCGATCAGAACGATGATCGCCAAGGCGAGGGCGACCCACAGCGGGACGGTCATCGCGCGCCCTCCAGTGCGTCCAGATAGCGCTGCGCCATCGGGTCCGGCGCGCTCCGGCGTGCCACCTGCGGCAGCGGCCGCAGCAGGGCGCGCCACAGCTGCGCGCGCAGGGTCGCGCGGCAGTCACGGCAGTCCGGGGCAACACGCAGTTCTTCGACTGCAGCCGCGAGGCTGAGCGGATCAGCAAGGCGTGACTGATGGCGGTCCAGCCAGCGCGTCAGCGCGTCCAGATCCGGCGCGGTGTCAACGTCGGCCAGCTGCTGCCAGACCGCGACGATGGCCGGGTCAGGAGCGTCAACGGGCGCGAGGGGCAGCGTGCGGCTGGCGAGATCGTCGCGTACCCCGCTCATGCGACGGCCTTCGTCGATGGGTGGCAGCTCCGGCCCCACCCGCGCCAGATAGATACGCTCGGCCTGCTGTACCTGCTTGATGAAGTCCAGCGCCTTGTACGCAAAGGGGAGGGCCTTCTCGGGCCGCCCCTGTCGAAGTTCGCCTTCGGATGACCACATCTGATCCAGCGCGGCCTTCAGCGTGGCACGCGTCTGCGGGTCCAGCAGCGTGGCCGCTTCGGCGTGGTCGTGGGTGTGACCGTACTCGGAAAGCACATCGGTGGCGGCCCCGAACACGGGGGCCGCGTCGGCCTTGGCGGTGCCGTGATCGTGTCCGTGGTCGTCGTGACCCGCCTGCGCGTGGTCGTGATCGTCATGATCGTCGCCCGCATGATCGTTGGCGGGAGCGTCGCTGGTGGGCAGGCTGTCGCTGGTCGGTGGGGCCTTCGGCGCACCTTCGCTTTCCTCCCCGAGGAACTGGCCGTAGCGCAGCCGCAGGATGCGCTGGTCGACGCCGATCGCGTCGGACCGTTTCACGAACTCGTCCGGCGGCAACGAGCGGCGCAGTTTGATCAGCGCTTCGGCGTCGATGATGATCTGGCGCTGGCTGCGGAAGTACGCCGGCAGGGTTTTCTTGACCATGCCTTCCATCGCCTCCCCCAGCACCTGTTCCTCGCTGGGCAGGCGCAGGATCAGGCTGGTGCTCTGCGCGGTCTGCGCTTGCGGTGAACGGTTGTCACGCACGTGCAGCTGCGCGATGACGTCATTGCCGGGACCCGCGCCGAGCACGCCCAGGTCCAGCGTGTGGGCGAAGCGGCGCTGCGTGGCTGGCCCGGAGCCTGCCAGGACGATGCGATGTTCCTTGAAGGTGATGTTCTCGCCGCTGCCCTGGGCCAGGGTGAGGTGCAGTTCGGCGCTTGCGGCCACGCCGAAATCGTCGCTGGCCTCGAACTGCAGCGACCACTGCTTCTGCGCGGCGGTCGCCAGCACCAGCGTGCGATCCGGCGCGATCACGCGCACGCGCGGCGGTTGGTCGGCGATCACATCCAGGCGGTGCAGTCGGGACGCCGCCAGTGCCGGTTCGGTCACCACCCGGTACAGGGTAGGGCGGCGGGCCTGCCATTGTGCGACCCACGCATCGCCTTCGCGGCGCAACGGGATGCGGGTGCCATCGTGCAACTGCAGCGCCGCCCGCGCCGGCGGCGCGCTGAAGCGCAGCGACCAGTCGAGGGTGCTGCCTTGGACCACCTTGGCATCCAGCGCGGTCTGTGTGCGTACGGCCTGCCCGGTGTAGGACGGTGCGCGGACCTGCAGGCGTGAGGACTGCAGGCGCGGCGGCGACACGACGCCAGCGGCGGATGTCGCGCCTGCGGTACGTGTGGTGCGCGGTGCCTCCGGTGCGGGCCACGCCACGGCCAGCAGGACCGCCAGCCCACCGCCGACCCATGACATCGCCAACGCGCGGCGCGGCCACCGGCGGCGCAGATCCGGCATGGCCTGCGCGAGTGCGGCGTCGGTGCGCGCGCGTTGGCGCTGCTGCAGGGGATTGAGCGTGGACGTCTCCGCGAACAGCAGGTCGGCGCTGTCCTGCGCGACGCGGTGTGTATCGAGCTGGCGGACCAGCCACGCACGGTCCAGCCGACGTGTGCGCCAGGTCGCCGTGCCGACCGCGCCGAGCAGCAGGGGCAACAGCACCGCCGTGCCGACGTTGACACCGGCCAGACGGATGGAGAGTGCGGCGA
>JAEWLO010000256.1 GCA_023457475.1 Pseudomonadota bacterium
GCACTGCGCCACCAGCACCACGATGGCGTCGCGCAGCAGGTCGTCCAGCAGGTGGTTGCGGTTGTCGCTCCACAGCGTCATCTGGCGCTGCGAGTGGTGCAGGGAATGCAGCCGCCACCACCAGTCGAAGCGGTGCTGCGCGCGGTGCAGGCAGTAGTCCAGCAGGTCGAATGCCAGCAGATACAGCAGCAGGCTGGCCAGCGGCCGGTCGGTCACGCCCGGCCACAGCGCGTCCAGCTGCATGCCGTGCCAGCCGTGCACCCGCAGGGCGCCGAACGCCGCGTCCCACAGCGGATCGATGGTGAAGAACAGTGCCAGCCGGAACAGGCCCAGCCGGTGCACAAGGGTGTAGAGCACATCGGTGCGCACCGCGGCGCGGTCGTGCACCGGCTCGACCGGGCGCCAGCGCTCCAGCGGCGCGATCACGGCGACCATCACCGCCAGTTGCACCAGACCGACCAGCAGCCAGCCGGTGGCCGCATAGGCGTCCTCCAGCACGCTGGCCATGCCCAGATGGAACAGCAGCGGCTGGACCACGCCTTCGAACAGCCACTGCTGCGCGGCGTCGAATGCGGCCGCGAGCCAGGTCAGCCACTGCGTCATGGCGGGCCGCCGCGGCGCGGAACGCCATAGACCGGATGCTCCGCCAGCGTGCGAAAGCACAGGCCGCGCGCCTTCAGGCTCTGGATGAGTGGCTCCAGCCCCGCGGGCGCCCAGGCGTCCTTGCGCGACCAGATGCCCAGGTGCGCCAGCAGGATGTCGCCGCTGCGCACATCGCGCACCGCGCGCTTGAGCAGCGCCTGGTTGCTGAAACGCTCGCTGGGCAGCTCGTCACCCAGAAACCCGGCGGGCGACCAGCCGACATGCGTGTAGCCACAGCGCTGCGCTGCCGCCAGCAGGGCCGGCGAGGTCTTGCCGCCCGGCGCACGGAACAACGGTAACGGCGCGCGGCCGGTGACGGTGCGCAGACGCTCGGCGGCGGCATCGATTTCCTCGCAATACTCGGCCTCGGTCAGCGTGTAGCGGTTGCCGGCTCGCGGCCCGGCCGAGGGCTGGACACGGAACAGCGGTTTCCCATCGGCACCCGCGGCGTCAGCACGCCAGTAAGTGTGGTGCAGGGTATGCGAGGCGAACTCGTGCCCTTCCGCCGCACGCGCCCGCCACCAGGATGCCCAGTGCGGGTCCAGGCTGCTGCCGCCGTCCTGGGTGCGCTCGTCGGCGGCAAAAAAGGTCACGCGCACCCGCTGGCGTGCCAGCACCTCGGCCACCAGCGGCGCCACGCCCATGTGGCCGGTGTCGAAGGTCAGGTAAACCGTCCCTTTGCAGTCATTTTGGCCTTCAGCCATTGAAAACAAAGGGCATCCAGCTATCAATAACGAAGCAATCAGCCGCTGTGCAACGGCACCGCCGCCCCGCCTTTCACCGCTGTGCATGGCGCAGCGTCCAGACACCATGCGGGGATTTGCCGACCGGCACGGTCTTCACCACCTTGCGTTGCTCGGTGTCGATGACCAGCAGCTTGCGCGCCCAGCGTGCACTCACGTACAGCAGCCGCCCGTCGGGCGACGCATCCATGCAGTCGGGACCGCCAGGAGCGGGATAGCTGTCCACCACGCGCAGCGCCTGCATGTCGATCTTGCTGATGGTGTTGGCGACACGGTTGCTGACGTACAGGTGCCGCCCGTCGCCCGCGGCGCGGAAGGCATGGGCACCATCGGCGGTCTTGATGCGCTGGACGCTGCGCGGCTGGGCGCCGCCAAGGTCGAACACCTCGACACTGTCGCCGCCGGTCAGGCCGACGAACAGGTGTTTCCCGTCCGGGCTGCCATAGACATCCGCCGGCATGGGCCCGGTGGGCACGCGCGCGCGGATGATCTGGGTGGCCATGTCGATGGCCACCAGTTCGTCACTGTCCTGCATGGTGGCGTAGACCGTGCGGCTGGCGGCGTCGATCCACAGGTGGCTGGGTGTCTTGCCAGTGGCCACGCGCTGCGCCAGGTGCAGCTCGGTCCCGTCCCAGCGGTAGAAGTCCACATGGTTCAGGCGGTTGGCGGCGATGACCAGCCACTTCATGTCTGGGGAAAAGCGCAGGTGGTAAGGGTCCAGGATGCCGCGGATCGTGCGCTGCACCTGGGCAGTCTGCGGGTCGATGAAGGTCAGGCTGTCACCCAGTGCATTGGCGACGACGATGGATTTCTCGTCGGGCGTCAGGTACAGATGGTGCGGCTCCTTGCCGGTAGGAATGCGCTCGCGCTCTTTCCAGCTGGCCGGGTTGATGACGCTGATGTCGCCCTGCAGCGAATTGAGGACGAACAGCGGCGGCTCCTGCGTCGCCCGCACGGCGCAAGGCAGAAAAAAAGCGGCAAGCAAGCCGCACAAGGCCAGCCGCCGCATCCATGAATTCGCGTTTCGCACCTGCCTGCCCTTTGCTGGAATGCTCAAATTGGTCCCGTCACAGCCAACAGGCGGAAAGACATCAGCGTGCCACTGCTTGTTCCGGGTTCGACTCAACGGGCGCGCAGGTCGGCCAGTTGACGATGCCGGAGCTCGTACCAAGAGAAATCCGGCGGTGCAACAAGACCATTTGCCTATGCCTGGCGCAGCAGCTCCAGCTGGGGATGATAAAGCCAGCACCATGCACCCAGCGCCAGGTCCGGTGGCAACTGCAATCCACCGATGCGCGAGCGGTGCAGTGCCTCGACGCGATTGCCGACGGCCGCCAGCATGCGCTTGACCTGGTGGTATTTGCCCGATGTCAGCGTGAGGTCGATGACATGGTCTTCCCGGCGCTCGCATTCGGCAGCCTGCACCGGGCGCGGGTCATCGTCCAGGACCACGCCCGCCAGCAAGCGTTCGATCTGTGCATCGGTCACTGGGTGCTTGGCAGTCACGCGGTACACCTTGGGCACCTGCTTCTTCGGAGAGCTCATGCGATGGATGAATTGTCCGTCGTCGCTGAGCAGCAGCAATCCGGTCGTGTCCTGGTCGAGGCGTCCGATGGCCTGGACCCCCTGCACCGCGCCCTTGGCAGGGCGCTGGCGCAGCGGCGCCGGCAGCAGTGAATACACGCTGGGATAGGCCGACGGCTTTTGTGAACACTCCACACCGGTCGGCTTGTGCATGGCGATGTAGGCATGGCGGTGGTATTCCCACACCTGGCCCTGAACCATGAAGCGCATCCCATCTTCCTGCACGTCCACAGCCGGGTCGTCGCAGATCAGCCACCGTGCTTGGGCATCGACATCGTCATCGTCCTGCTGCTGCAGCGCCACAAGTCCCCGCTGCACCAGGCCGGCACAGATACGCCGCGTACCAAAGCCTTGAGTGAACAACAAATCCTGGAGCTGCATGGAGGAAATACCGCGGTTAATAAAGGGGCCGCTTGAAAGCCGGCTTATCGAAGCCCCAACGCCGAACGCCCTCGCACTCTTTGGGAGTGCAAGGGCGTGGGTGTTGGCGGT
>JAEWLO010000257.1 GCA_023457475.1 Pseudomonadota bacterium
CTACAAAAAACAGCGGGCAATAAAAAACGCCGGAAGCTCTCGCCTCCGGCGTTCTGGCTACCCAACGGTAGCAGACGGATTAGACCGCCTGCACCTGGTCAGCCTGCATACCCTTCTGACCCTGGACGGCGATGAAGGTAACCTTCTGGCCTTCCTGCAGGGTCTTGAAGCCGGTGCCCTGGATCGCTCGGAAGTGCACGAACAGGTCCGGGCCGCTTTCCGGGGTGACGAAGCCGAAGCCCTTGGCATCGTTGAACCACTTGACCACGCCGTTCTGACGATCAGACATTTTACTAACTCCTGAAACAATAGTTGAAATAATCGCGGCCACCGGAACCCCGGAGCCGAGACTGAGTTGCAGGCGTTGGTAAAGCGGATCGATGAGCAGATCGTGAGATCAACTGCACCAGGCCACGATTCACGGTGACCCTAGCAAACACAGTGAGGGCGACGATACGCGTGTTTGCGGCAAAAAGCGAGCGTCCCGTAATTCAGTCAATCCGGCCCCGACCCTGACAGCACAACGGGTTGGCTGATTTCACACGAATTCCTACCCCCCATTCAGAATTTTCCTAGCTGAATTTACGCCAAATAATTGATTCAAGATTCAGCAGTTGCCGCCGGTCGGACCAGCGACTGCGCGGAAGTGAACCGCCTTTCCTGGCCCGTCGCAGGGTCGATGAAGGCCAGTGACTGGGCCAGCAGCTGCAGCACGTCACCGCGTTCGGGCGGGGCCACAGGCACGGGATACAGATCGTCCCCCAGGATCGGAGCGCCCAGGGCCGCCATGTGCACGCGCAGCTGGTGCTTTCGCCCCGTGTGCGGGTGCAGCCTGTAGCGCCAGACAGGCCCGTACCGCTCCAGCACCTCGATATGGGTGAGCGCGTTCGGCTCCCCTGCCGTCTCGGCCATACGGAAGAACGGTTCTCCCGGCCCCAGCCGGCTGCGTCGCTCCAGCGGAAAGCCCATGCCCGGCAGTGCCGGAGCCAGCGCCTCGTAGGTCTTCACGATCCGCCGCTCGCGGAACAGGCGCTGGTAGGCATCACGCGTGGCCGGTCGGGTCGAGAACAGCACCACCCCGGCAGTCGGCCGGTCCAGACGGTGCAGCGGCACGAGCGCGGTGTTGCCGGTACGCGCCACCAGACGGGCCAGCAGGGTCTCCCGCACGAACCCTCCGGCAGGTGTGACCGGCAGCCCGTGCGGCTTGTCGGCGACCAGCAGGTCATCGTCGAGGTGGAGCACCGCTTCCTGGCCGGGTACCGGCGCTTCGGCCGGCACTTCGCGGAAGTAGCGGATCTCCAGCCCGACCTGCCAGGGGTGATCGGGTGCGAGCGCCCTGCCCTGCGCGTCCTGTACCCGCCCCCTCGCGAACCGATCAAGCCATTGCACCCGGTCGATCCGGGGAAAGCGCGCGCACAGGCCGTCCAGCAGGCAGGACCAGCCTCCGGGGGGAAGCTGCAGCCGGCTGGCGGGGGGCGCGGGCGGGACGGAATCGGACGGGCACATGGCACACCCATTATCATGGCGCTCTTTGTTCACGGTACCCCCATGGCCCTTACCGCCACCATCCGCAAGGCCGAGCTGCAGATCAGCGACATGGACCGCGGCTACTACGCCAGCCACAACCTGACCCTGGCCCAGCACCCTTCGGAAACCGACGAGCGCCTGATGGTGCGCCTGCTGGCCTTTGCCCTCAACGCCGAGGAACGCCTGGAATTCGGACGTGGCCTGAGCGTGGACGACGAGCCGGACCTGTGGAAGCAGGATTACACCGGGGCCATCGAACGCTGGATCGACCTGGGCCAGCCGGACGAGTCGCGCCTGCGCAAGGCGGCCGGACGCGCTGAAGCCGTGCAGCTGATCACCTACGGTGGCCGTGCCGCCGACCTGTGGTGGGAGAAGAATGCGTCGGCGCTGAACAAACTCAAGTCGCTGGAAGTCATGGACCTGCCCGCGGACTTCGTGGCGCAGTGGGGCGAAAGCATCGGACGCAGCATGCGCTGGACGGTGATCATCCAGGACGGTGAGGTCCAGCTCATGTCCGAGACCGCAGAGCTCAGCGTCACCCCGACCTGGCGCAAACCCAAGCCCCAGGCGTGAGCAGCCGCGCATGAGTACCGTACGCTGCGACGTGCTGGTGATCGGGGCCGGCGCGGCCGGCCTGATGTGCGCGCTGACCGCCGGCCAGCGCGGGCGCATCGTCCAGGTGATCGACCACAGCAACAAGGTGGGCAAGAAGATCCTGATGTCCGGCGGCGGACGCTGCAACTTCACCAACACCGGCACTACCCCGGCCAACTTCCTCTCGGCCAACCCGCACTTCTGCAAGTCTGCGCTGGCCCGCTACAGCCCGTGGGAGTTCATCGGGCTGGTCGAGCGCCACGGCATCGCTTACCACGAAAAAGAACTTGGCCAGCTGTTCTGCGACATTTCGTCCAAGCAGATCGTGCGCATGCTGGTGGACGAATGCCAGGCCGCCGGAGTGCAGATCCGCACCGACTGCGCGGTGACCCGGGTCGAGCGCGGAGCCGACGGTTTCCATGTGCACACCGCCCACGGTCACTTCCACGCCGCCTCGCTGGTGGTGGCCACTGGAGGGCTCTCCATTCCCAGCCTGGGCGCGACCGGCTTCGGCTATGAGCTGGCCCGCCAATTCGGTCACGAGGTGCTGCCGACGCGGGCCGGGCTGGTCCCGCTGACCCTCAGCGGCAAGCACCAGGAGCGCTTCGCCGAGCTCAGCGGCGTTGCCCTGCCGGTGACGGCACGCTGCAACGACGTCGAGTTCCGCAACTCGATGCTGATCACCCACCGGGGCGTCAGTGGACCGGCGATCCTGCAGATCTCCTCGTTCTGGCAGCCCGGCGACGACCTGCGCCTGGACCTGCTCCCCGGCATCGACGCCGAAGACTGGCTGCGCGGAATGAAGCGCGAGCGTGGTGCGGCCGAGCTGCGCACGGTGCTGTCCGAGGTGCTGCCGCGCCGGCTGGCGCTGCGCCTGTGCGAACACTGGCTGCCGGACCGGCTGGTGCGGCAGATCGACGAGCGTGAGCTGGTCCAGGCGGCTGCCGTGCTGCGCGACTTCCCGCTGGTCGCCAGCGGCACCGAAGGGTACCGTACCGCCGAGGTGACGCTGGGGGGCGTGGACACCCGCAAGGTGTCCTCGAGCACGTTCGAATCGCAGTTGGTGGGCGGCCTGCACTTCATCGGCGAGGTGCTGGACGTGACCGGCTGGCTGGGGGGCTACAACTTCCAATGGGCCTGGGCCAGCGGTCGCGCCGCAGGCCAGGTGGTGTAACCGGGCTCACAGTCCGGGACGGCAATTGAGCGCCGCCATGGACGTGGTGGCACGCATCGTGTATCAAGATCGCAGCTTGGGGAGTAGTGAATGCAGAACGCGAATGACATGACGGTCCGCCTGCTGATCGTGGACGACAGCGGTGAAAATGCTGAAACCATCGTCAGCACGCTGCGCAACAGCGGCATTGCGGTGCGCCCTGCGCGCCCGCAGAACAGCGAGGAGCTGGGCCAGATCCTGGGCAGCCAGCCGATCGACCTGGTGCTGGTGGCACCGGCGCAGAGCATTCCGCTGCTGCAGGTCACCCAGCAGATCGCGGCCAGTGGCAAGGACATTCCGATGATCCTGCTGGCCGAAGCCGTCAACGAAACCGAATGGGTCGAGGCCAGCGCCAACGGCTTCCGCGCGGTCACCCTGCGCAACCGCCCCGAGCACCTGCTGGCCGTGGTCCGCAATGAATGGACCGACCTGCACGCCCGCCGCGGCCTGCGCCGGATCGAGGCGCAGATGCGCGAGACCGAACGCCGCTGCGACGCGCTGATCTCCTCCTCGCGCGACCCCATCGCCTACGTCCATGAAGGCATGCACATCCGCGCCAACGAGGCCTACCTGGAGATGTTCGGGTTCGAGTCGTTCGAGGATGTGGAGGGTATTTCGCTCCTGGACATGGTCGCCCCGCAGCATGTGGAGGGCTTCAAGCAGCTGCTCAAGTCGCTGAGCAAGGGCGAGGCCCCTCCCCCGCAGTACCAGGTGGACGCCCGCAACCAGGACGGGGCGGTGTTCGCGGCCACCATGGAATTCACCCCGGCCACCTATGAAGGCGAGGCCTGCCTGCAGGTCGTGTTCCGCCGTCGCATGGAGCTGGACACCGAGCTGGCCCGCGAGGTCGAGGACCTGCGCCAGCGCGACCAGGTCACCGGCCTGCTCAACCGCCCGACCTTCATGGTGCAGGTGGAGAACGCGGTCGCCCAGGCCGGTCGCAGCGAAGGCCGGTTCGGGCTGCTGCTGGTCGAACCGGACCACTACGCACGCCTGCTGCCGGACATCGGCCTGGACTCGGCCGACGCGCTGATCGCCGCGCTGGGCCGGCTGCTGGCCGCGACCGTGGGCGACAAGGCCCACGTAGCCCGCTTCGGCGAGCACAGCTTCGCGGTCCTGACCGAAGGGGCCTACGCCCAGACCGAAGCCCTGGCCGACCGCATCCGCGAGGCGTATGCCGCCCAGGTCTTCAGCATCGGCGACCGCTCGGCGACCGTGACGGTGAGCATCGGCGGTGTGCAGGTGGGTGAGAAGATCGCCAGCATCGGCCAGGTGCTGGCCCGCGCCACTGAATGCCAGCAGGGTGCATCGGAACTGGGCAACACCACCCGCATCTTCGACCCGGCTGCGGTGGACCGCGTGGAAGAAGAGCGCGTGCAGCGCTGGGTGGCCCGGATCAAGGAAGCGCTGGCCGGCGAAGGTTTCCAGCTGCACTACCAGCCGGTCCTCAACCTGCAGGGCGAACCGCTGGAGCTGTACGAAGCCTACCTGCGCCTGGAAAACAACGGTGAACTGCTCAGCCCCACCGCGTTCCTGGGCATCGCCGAGGAGCACGGCCTGCTGGCCGACATCAACCGCTGGGTGGTGACCCACGCGATCAACGTGCTGGGCCAGCGTGCCCGTGCCGGACACACCACCCACATGATGGTGAAGATCACCCCGGATTCGTTCAACGATCCGCAGATGGTGGCGACCCTGCGCCGGGAACTGGCGGCCCACAACGTCCCGGGCGAACAGCTGTGGCTGCACGCGCCGGAAGCGAAGGTGTTCACCCACCTGCGCAACGCGCAGCAGTTCCTGGCCGATGTCGGCCCGTTGGGCATCCGCATCGGGCTGGAGCAGTTCGGCTCAGGGCTGGATTCGTTCCAGCTGCTGGCGCACTTCCAGCCGCAGTTCCTCAAGCTGGACCGCGACTTCACCAGCGACTTCGCCCGCACCCGCGAGCACGCCGAGAAGATCAGCGAGATCACCGCGCGGGCGCAGGAGGCCAACATCCGCACATTGGCCGAGTTCGTGGCCGATGCCAATTCGATGAGCCTGCTGTTCAGTGCCGGCGTGGATTACGTGCAGGGCGAGTTCGTCGGCCCGGCCGGACCCGTGATGAACTTCGATTTCGCGTAACGGAAAACGCCGGGCAATGCCCGGCGTTTTCATGTGGCGGTAGCGCCGGCCGTTGGCCGGCCTTCGACACCGCCTGGGCC
>JAEWLO010000258.1 GCA_023457475.1 Pseudomonadota bacterium
CACCCGGGCCGCCTGCACCGACTTGAACCGCACGCGGGTGCCGAAATACAGCACCGGGTCGGTGTCGGCCACGATCAGGGTGAGGCGCTCGCGCTCCGCCTGGAACAGTTTGGTGTGGGCGCGTCCGGTGCGCGCCGTCACCCGCCAGTCGATATGGCGCGCGTCGTCACCCGCCACATACTCACGCGATTCGGCGTACTCCATGCCGCGGCCGCGCAACGGCGAAGGGGCCTGGCCGGCCAGCCCGTGGCGACCACGACGCGGCGGCGCGAGGCGGTGTGCGCTCCCGCGCAGCGCAACCAGTTCAGCCAGGCTCGGCTGCAGACCGTCGCCGGCCGGTGCCGGCATGCGTTCATCGGGCGTGCGCATCGCCGCCTCAGGGCACCGGCACGCGGGCCAGAAGTTCCGCGACCAGACGCTCTCCGTCCCAGCCTTCCGCCGTGGCTTCATAGCTGGGCAGCACGCGGTGGCGGAGGACGTCCGCCGCCACCGCGCGCACGTCTTCGGGCGTCACGTAGTCGCGGCCGGCGAGCCAGGCGCGCGCGCGTGCACAGCGTTCCAGCGCGATCGAGCCACGCGGGCTCGCGCCCCAGGCGATGCGCCGCGACAGTGCCGGGTCATACCGCGCCGGGTCGCGCGTGGCCAGCACCAGTTCCACCAGGTAGCGTTCCAGCGCAGGGGCCATGTGCAGATCCAGCACGGCGCGACGCGCCGCAAAGACGTCTTCCAGGGCCATCCGTGCCGGAGCCGGCGGTGGCGTGCCCAGCGCGTCGCGCGCGCGCTCGCGGGCCAGCCGCAGGATCTCGGTTTCGGCCTCGACATCGGGGTAGCCGATGCGCACGTGCATCAGGAAGCGATCCAGCTGCGCTTCGGGCAGCGGGAAGGTGCCTTCCTGTTCGATCGGGTTCTGGGTGGCCATCACCAGGAACAGCTTCGGCAGCGCGTAGGTATGGCGGCCGACGGTGACCTGGCGCTCGCCCATCGCTTCGAGCAGCGCGGACTGCACCTTGGCCGGGGCACGGTTGATTTCATCAGCCAGCAGGATCGGATGGAAGATCGGGCCCGGCACGAATTCGAAGCGCCCCTCCTGGGGCCGCCAGATCTCGGTGCCGGTGAGGTCGGCCGGCAACAGATCGGGGGTGAACTGGACGCGCGAGAAATCCGTCTCGAGACGCGCGGCGAGCGCCCGGATGGCGGTGGTCTTGGCTAGGCCGGGAGCTCCCTCCACCAGCAGATGGCCGTCGGCCAGCAGGGCGATGAGCAGGCGCTCGACCAAGGCCCGTTGACCGACGATCTCTTCGCACAACGCAGCGCGCAGGTCGCTGAAACGCTGGTGCAGGGCATCCGTCTGGAGGGTGGCCTCGTCGGAGGCGGCAGCAGGCTGGGGCATGGGGGGTGGCAGGTTCATGGCATCCGTCTGACCTGTGCGACACCCGCCAGGTTCCCTGCCCATGATGGCAGGCCCGGCGCGCGGAAAGGATCAAGGTTGCCTGAACGCGAAAAGGGCCGCACGAGGCGGCCCTTTTCACGTCAGGAGAAGCGCGGGTCAGTTGGTCTTGGCCACGCGCAGCACCTTCGGGGTGACGAAGACCAGCAGTTCGGCCTTGTCTTTGTTGCGGCTGCGCTTCTTGAACAGGTTGCCAAGGAACGGCACGTCGCCCAGGAACGGCACCTTGTTCACGCTGTTGCGGTCGGTGAACTCGTACACGCCGCCGATCACCACGGTCTGGCCGTCATCCACCAGCACCGCAGTGTTGACTTCGCGGCGGTTGATGGTCGGGACCTGGCCGTATCCGTCCAGCACGATGTAGCTTTCGACTTCATCCTTCTTGACCGACATGTTCAGGAACACGCGGTTGTCGTTGGTGATGGTCGGGGTGACCTTCAGCTCGAGCAGCACTTCCTTGAACTGCACGTTCGGCGTGGCGGCCTGGCCACCGGTACCGCCGGTGATGGTCACGTAGCCGATTTCCTTACCCTGCTTGATCACCGCTTCACGCTGGTTGGTGGTCACCACGCGCGGGTTGGAGATCACTTCGCCACGCGATTCCTGCTGCATGGCCGAGAGCTCGACGTCCAGCAGGTAGCCGGCATTGAGGATCGACAGGGCCAGCGAGCCCGGGTTGCTGGCCGCCGCGACCGGAAGGTTCCAGTTCAGGTTCGGGGTGTTGAAGATCTTGCCCGGCGGCACCGGCACGGGACCGGTCGGGTTCGCGTTGTACTCCGCCACGGCTTCCGCGTACTCGCGCTGGGCTTCGGCGTTGGAGTCGATGTTCGCGTGGTTCTTATCGGTGCTGCCACCGAACCACACGTTGTTCCGACTGCCCGAGATGCCGAACTTGGCACCCAGTTCGCGTGCGAAGGTATCCGTGGCAATCACGATGCGGCTTTCGATCAACACCTGGTCGACCGGACGGTCGATCACGTTGATCAGCTCGCGCATCCGCTCGATCTTCTTCGGGATGTCGCTGATCATCAGGGTGTTGGTGCGCTCGTCGGCGACCAGGCGGCCTCGCGAAGAGAGGAAGCCACTGTCTTCCTGCGAGCTGTTGCTGCCGCTGCCGCCGCTACCGCCACCGCCACTGCTGCCGCCGCCGATGCCCTTGGCTTCGGTCAGCGCTTTGAAGATCTGGGCAGCATTGTGATAGTTGATCTGCACGTACTCGGTGCGCAGCTCACCGCGCGATTCCAGCGCGATGCGGGCGTCTTCCCTGTCCTGTTCGAACTTGGCCAGTTCGGGCTGCGGTGCCACCCAGATCACGCCACCCTCGCGGCGCTTGTCCAGGCCCTTGGCGCGCAGCACGATGTCCAGTGCCTGGTCCCACGGCACGTTGACAAGGCGCAGGGTGACATTGCCGGCCACGCTGTCGGACGCCACCACGTTCAGGTTGGATTCTTCGGCGATCAACTGCAGCACGGTGCGCACCGGCACGTCCTGGAAGTTGAAGGTGACCGGCTTGCCGGTGTAGCCGCGGCCGGCCAGCGAGGCGGCGGCCTGGCTGACGGTGGCGGCGGTTACCGCACCCGTCGCTGCAGCAGCCTTGCGCGGGCTGATCTCGACCACGTATTCGTTGCCGGTCTGGTAGGCCAGCGACTCGAATGCCGTGTTGGTGTTGAGCACCAGCTGGGTGCCGCCGCCATAGGGCTTCGGATCGATGCGCTGCACCGGGGTGGCGAAGTCGGTCACGTTGATCGACTTCTGCAGGTTCTCCGGCAGGGTCGCGTTACCCACGTCGATCACCACGGCATTGCCCTGGTTGCGCAGGTCCGGGTTGGCCCCGTTGCCGTCGAACTGCAGGATCAGGCGGCCGGAGCCGTCTTCACCACGCTTGAAATCGATCTTGGACACCGCCAGCGAGGCCGGTGCGGTCACCTGCGCCGCATCGGCCGCCGGGTGGGTGGTCGCCGCCGCCGGCGTGGCCGCCAGCAGGGTGCCATTGGCCAGCATGAGCGCGACTCCCAGCGCGCACATGTGGATCAGCTTCGGGCGCCGGGCGGGACGCTGCAGCATGGCGTTGGAAAAGGTCATCGTGCAATCCCCATAATCATTCATTGATCTTCAAGCGCGAGCGAAGCAGGCCGTTCCAGCCAGCCGCCCGCGCCATCCGGCACCAGTTCAATCAGCTCGATGCGGTCTTCATAGACCCCGGTCACGCGGCCGTCGCTCTGCCCCATGTAAACGCCCGGACGCACCCGATAGGTGACTTTGTCCGGAGCCATTACCAGTGCGACGAGACCGCCGCCCTGACCGATCGAGCCGATCATGTCGAGCGAGTCCAGCGGGAAGCCTTCCATCGGCTCCTTGCGACGGTTGGGGTCGGGACGAAGCCCGCCCGCGCCGCCCTGGGGTGCGCTCCAGGCATCGCTGAACGGGTCGCGCAGGCCCTGCGCGGCGTACTCGAACGTTTCGAACTGCTGCATGACCGGCAGCGGTTCCAGCGGCGGGGCCGGACGTGCACGCACGTCGGCAACCCACTTTTCCAGATTGGGTGCGTCACCCGGGGTACTGGTGATGCTGCGGGCGCAACCGGCCAGCAGCGCCAGCAGCAGCAATCCGCTCACCCGGGCAGTGGTGGCAAGACTCATGGCTTGCCTCCGTTGTTGTTGGCACCCGGCGCAGCAGCCTCGGCCGCTTTTTCCTGCGCTTCCATCTCGACGTCATCCAGGTAGCGATAGGTCTTGACCGTACCCGACAGCTCCAGCGCGCCGCTGCGTGCGGTGATGCCGGTCTTGGGGTCCTTGGGCTTCAGGTTGATGTCGTGCATGGTCAGGATGACCACGCGCGGCAGCGAAGCCACACCGCTGACGAAGGCACCGAACTGGTGGTAGCTGCCCACCATGCGCAGAGCGATCGGCTTTTCGGCGTAGAACTCCTTGGTCATCTCCTCGCCGGGCTGGAACAGCTCGTTGTTCAAACCGCTGGACAGCGCGGTCTGCGAGATGTCGATGATCAGGTCGGGCATTTCGGTCTTGCTGGGCAGCTGGCGCAGCATCTGCTGCAGCACCTGCTCCATCTGGGCCAGCTGCTGCTTCAGAGGCTCCAGGTTGACCGCACGCCCCTGCTCCTTCTCGAACTCTTCGCGAAGCGTGATTTCCTGGCGTTCCAGCGTGCCCAGTTCCTCGCGCTTGCCGCTGATCAACGCAAACCAGCTCACCACGACGATGACGATGGCCAGCAGCGCGCAGAACACGATCTTGGCGTTCTGCGGCCAGCTGCCGATGTTGTTGAAATCGAGCTCTTTCAGATTGACTTTCTTCTGGCTCATGCGGCCCCCTTCTGCGGCGTACCGGACGCGGCGGGTTCAGCGGTCGGGGCGGGGACGATCTTGCTGCCTTCCGGAGCCGGAGCGGCCGGAGCCGCCGGTGCCGCACCTTCGGCGGCCGGCGCGAGCGGAGCCACGCCCGGAGCAGGTGCGGCGGCCGGATCGGCCGGAACCACCGTGCCGTCCGGAGCCAGGCCGTCGACGGCCTCTACCTGCGCCGGCAGGGTGACCTTGACCTCGAACATGTACGGCAGCGAGGCGATATCGGAGATCGGGCTCACGCCCTTGTCCTTGTCGTCCGGCTTCTTGGCTTCGATCACGCTCAGCTCGGGCTTGGTCATCCAGCCCGACCCCTCCAGGTTGCGCATGTAGGCGCTGACCCGGGCGTTGGACTGGGTGCGGCCGCCCAGGGTGAGGATGTCGCCTTCCTGCTTGACCGAAGTCAGCACGACGCCATCAGGGATGGTGCGCACCAGCGAATCGAACAGGTGCACCATCTGCGAGCGCTTTGCCTGCAGTTCCTCGATCACGCGCTTGCGGGCCAGCAGACGATCCTTCTGGCGGTCCAGGCGTTCGATTTCCTTGTTCTGCGCCTTGACCTTCTCGATCTCGGCCTGCAGATAGGTGTTGCGATCGCCCTGCCCGCTGATCTGACGGTCGTAGTAGAACCAGATCAGCGCCGAAAGCAGCACGCCGCCGATGGCGGCGAAGCCCAGCATGGTCATGAACTCGCGCTGGCGTTGCTTGCGCCGTTCGGCGCGCCAGGGCAATAGATTGATTCTTGCCATCAGTCGAAGCTCCTCAGTGCCAGACCGGTGGCGATCATCAGGGCCGGGGCGTCCTGGGCCAGGGCATGTGCCTGTACCTTCGGACCCAGCGTCATCTGCGCCAGCGGGTTGGCCACCACGGTGGCCACGCCCAGCTGTTCCTCCACCATTTCCGGCAGACCCGCCAGCGCCGCGCAACCGCCGGCCAGCACGATGTGGTCGACACGGTTGAACTCGCTGCCCGCGTAGAAGAACTGCAGCAGGCGGCTGATCTGCTGGACCGTGGCTTCCTTGAACGGCTCCAGCACTTCCACTTCGTAGCTTTCGGGCAGGCCGCCCTGGCGCTTGGCCAGTCCGGCTTCCTCGTAGGTCAGCCCGTAGCGGCGCATGACCTCGTCGGTCAGCTGCTTGCCGCCGAACACCTGTTCGCGGCTGTACAGGCTGCGTCCGCCGCGCAGGACGTTGAGCGTGGTCATGGTGGCACCGATGTCCACCAGGGCAACCACGCCGTCACTGGCGACCGGCAGCTCGCTGGCCACCAGGGCAAAGGCGTTTTCGACCGCGAAGGCCTCCACGTCCATCACCTTGGCGGTCAGGCCGCCGAGCTCCAGCGCCGACTGGCGCAGCTCCACGTTCTCCGAGCGCGACGCCGCCAACAGCACCTGGACCATTTCCGGGTTGTTGGGGATCACGCCCAGCACCTCGAAGTCGAGGTTCACTTCCTCGATCGGGTACGGGATGTAGTTGACCGCCTCGAGCTCGACCTGGGCTTCCATGTCGTTCTCGTCCAGGTCCGCGGGCATCGGGATCAGCTTGGTGATGACCGCCGAGCCCGCCACGGCCGCCGCAGCGTGCTTGGCCTTGGTGCCCGAACGGTTCACCGCGCGGCGGATGGCCTCACCCACGGCCTCCACTTCCACGATGTTCTTCTCCACCACCGCATTCGGCGGCAGAGGTTCCACGGCGTAATGTTCCACACGGAAACGGTGGCCGCTGCGGGAAAGCTGCAAAAGCTTAACCGCAGTCGAACTGATGTCGACGCCAATGATTGGCGTCTGGCTTTTTGGGATAAGCCCCACGGTTTCTCCCCTGCCGACGGGCACTTGAGCGCAACACCTGCGCCCGCGCATTATTAACGAATTTTTTGCAAATCGCAACCGTCATGCTGCAAAACGCGCACTACGACACGTTTTCCGGCTCCCCAGACGATGATCGACTTAGCTCCCCGGGGACCGGCCCCGGCCGTGCCGTGCGGTTTATATTAT
>JAEWLO010000259.1 GCA_023457475.1 Pseudomonadota bacterium
CGTCAGCGCCAACCAGCCAGCAATCGCCCAGCTGAACAAGGCTATGAACATCCTTCTTCGCTTGCGCTTTCTGCTCATCCGCACCTCTTTTATCGATTCGCGAAGCTGGACTGCCCGCCCTGTTGCCGGCCGAGGCTAATGCGAAGGAACAATACTTGAAGTGGTGGGGGGGGCAACTGACCAACCTGCGCATGACCCCTGCCGATCCGTCAAAGCCGCACCTCCGGGGTCGCGGACCCGGCCGAGTGCGGGACGATGCGCGGCAACGGCCAATCAGGGGCGCGTCCACACGCTTCCGCGATCCTGCTCTCAAGCGACTGTATTCGCTCCTCGGACTGCGAGTACTCATCCTGACCTGACCGGTGCAACCATGCGTATGCCTCAACCAGCGAGGCACAGTCCCTCTTTGATGCCAATCCCTCCACGGCCTCTTGTACGAACTGGGCGAGCTGAACGCCCTCAAGCTCAGCCCCACCATGGATTGATCGTGGATTCGGCACCTCCACCACTGGCGGAGCGGGCGGTGGTGGCACGGAAGAAGCCTGAGCCGCCCCGAAAGGATGGTTAGTGCCAGACTTTGAATCATCAGACCCCTGTGCTTTCTCCTTGTGGCATCACTTGCGTTGGGCACCCCCCCCTGCCGGTGATTCCGTTCTCGAGAAGTCGGAAAACTCTACTTCGTAACCTCCGCCGCCATCGAACAGCACCGCGTGACGATAGAGACCCGGCCCCAACACCAGAAACTCATGCAGCAGCGCATCCGTGGCCTGCCTGGTTAAAAGACCGGACTCGGCCGTGGAGAATGAAGTCACCCCCTCATAGCGAAGGGTGAAGATGTCCTCAAACAACTGGTCAAGGAAGGCGACCTCCAAGATGGTAGCGTTGGAAACACCGACGTCATCATCCCGACGCTTCGAAACCGTCAATGAGATCATGCGAGCGTCATGCAGGCTCGTCTTGCTTTGCAGCGCATAGCTGTCAATATTCGCGGCAAAGTCGCGAAGCGCTTGCGGCATCTGGCCTGCTACAGCTTCAATGTAGTCGAAGTACTCGTCCAGTGGCCAAGCACCGTCTTCATCTTCGTGGATCAATTTGAACTTACTCAAGACCGTCGCACCCGGGATAGTTGGACACAGGTTCGCAGATCCGGCGATCGCTAAGTGTAGTCATTGAACTCCAAATCGTCGTGCCACTCAAAACCAGGGGGGGGCACATCGATTCCCTGCGCGTCCCACGCGATGCCAGAACCGCGCGTTACGCGGTCGCCGGCGTAAACGTCAGCGTGGCGACCACGCCGCGATCCACGCCCGGTCGCACATTGACCTGCCAGCCATACAGATCGCACAACCGGCTGACGATCGAAAGGCCAATCCCCCCGCCCTGCGAATGACCGGCATGGGTACCGCGATACCCGCGCTGGAATAGTTTCGCGGCATCCTCGGCACTCAGCCCCGGGCCGCTGTCGGTCACTTCCACCCGGTCGCCGGTGACGTTCACCCGCACCGAGCCTTCCTGCGAATACTTCACCGCGTTGCCGATCAGATTACCCAGGGCGACGGACAGCGCGGACTCCGGTGCGTCCACCACCAGCTCACGGTCGCCTTCCAGGATGAGTTCCAGCGGCTTGCCGCCCAACTGGGCGCGGTGGGCTTCCAGCAGCTGCTCGGCCACGCGGGCGACATTGCTGCTGCCCTGGCCGCGCTCGTTGCGCGAGAGCAGCAGCAACGAGCCGATGAGGTCGGTGCACTGCTGTTCGGCGCGCTGGATGCGCTGCAGACGCTGCAGCACCTTGGGGTCCAGGTCCGGGCGGGTAAGCAGCAGTTCGGTGGCCCCGCGGATCACGGCCAGCGGGGTGCGCAGTTCGTGGCTGACGTCGGCGTTGAACTCGCGGTCACGCTGCACCACTTCGGTAAGGCGCGCGGAATAGTCGTCGAGCGCCTGGGCCAGCTGGCCTACTTCGTCGTCCGGGAAACGCGGAGCCAGTGGTTCGGGTTCGCTGGTACCGCCCCGGTAGGCCCGCAGACGTGCGGCCAGGTCCGACACCGGCTTCATCACCTTGGACGCGGACCACCAGCCCAGCACCAGCGAGAGCAGGCTGAACACCAGCACCGAGAAGAACAGCGCGCGCTTGAGCTGCTGCTCGCCGCGGATGCTCTCGGTCATGTCGTAGGCGAGGAAGAACCAGGCATCCTGGGTTTTGCGCACGGCAAGCTTGTACGAGAACGGGTTGCCGTGCTCGTCCACGCCGCCGAGGCTGTGGATGCCGTCCTTGAAATCGTACCAGTCCGGTTCTTCCACGCGCAGCGCATCGAAGCGGTCCGGGCCGACGATGCGGGCGCGCATCTGCTGGACAGGGAGGTCGGGGTTGCGCGTGGGGTCCAGTTCGTACCGCCGCGCGTACTCGTTGATGTTGCGGTTCATCACGTCTTCGACCAGCTGGTTTTCCACGCGCGCGCGCGCCCAGTTGGTGGCGAACGCGAACAGCGTGGTCAGGCAGAAGCCCAACAGCACGAACGAGACGATGATGCGGCTGCGCAGCCGCCGCCGGTATGGCGCGCGGCGGCGATTCCCCCTGTCCGGCATTGGATCAGGCTTCCGGCGCGGCGATGCGGTATCCGATGCCATGACGGGTCTGGATCAGGGGCACCTCGAAGGGCTTGTCCACCACGGCGCGCAGCCCATGGATATGCACGCGAAGCGAATCGGAATCGGGCAGCTCCTCGCCCCACACCCGGGTTTCCAGCTCCTGCCGGGTGACCACGGCCGGGGCGGCTTCCATCAGGGCCTGCAGGATCTTCAGCGCGGTGGGGTTGAGCTGCAGCAGCTTGCCCTGGCGGCGAACCTCGAGGGTGTCCAGGTTGTATTCCAGGTCGCCGGTTTCCAGCACACGCGTCTGCACGCCCTTGCCGCGACGCGACAGGGCGTTCAGACGGACTTCGACTTCCTGCAGCGCGAACGGCTTGATCAGGTAGTCGTCCGCGCCGGAGTCGAAGCCGGCCAGCTTGTTGTCCAGCGAATCCCGTGCGGTCAGCATCAACACCGGAGTCTGCTTGCGCGCTTCGTTGCGAAGCTTGCGGCAGACTTCGATGCCGTCCATGCCCGGCAGATTGAGATCCAGCACGATCGCATCAAACTCGTGCACAACCGCCAGATGCAGGCCGGTTACGCCGTCGGCGGCGAAGTCCACGGTGTGGCCGCGGTCTTCAAGGTAGTCGCCCAGGTTGGCGGCGATGTCGCTGTTGTCTTCAATTACGAGAATTCGCATGTGACCTCTAGTTTCTGAATTGACCAGTCCGCTGAGCATCCTGCATCAGTTTCTGCCCGCTATCCTTGGCACGCTGGCGCTGCGCTACGGTCATGCAACGGGTGGTGGCGAAGTTGGAGCCCACCGTCTTCTCCCGCGTGCAGACCTGACGGCTATCTTCGCGCGCCTTCGTCAAGATGACGTTGACACGGTCCTGCTCGTTGAACTGATCGACCTTGACCGTTTCCGGCACCGACGCCCCGGCCGGGTACTGCTCGGCAATGCTGCGCAGGCGCGACAGCGCCGCCCGCACCTCGGAGCGCTGGGCAGGCTCGATCTCGGAATAGGTTTCGCCATCGTTCAACTGCTTTTCGATGCGCTGCACCTGCTCGATGAGCGGTTTGCCGGGCTCGAAAACGGGTTCATCGCCCTTCGGCTTTGCCTGCGCCACACCGGCGGCCAGCAACAGTACGGCAGTCCCTGCTAACAACTTCGCGACCTTCATGACAACCAATCCTTAGTCAAACTGAACGGAAAGCCGAATGTATGCCGACCCTCGCGCCGCAGCAAGTGAGTGAAGGCACGGTGCGTCGGTCAGAAAAAGGCCCAGACGGAAGCCGCCTGGGCCTGAAGTCATTCCCGATTACCGTTTTCTGCTGAGGAGGGCAGAGCTGCGGTCCGATGAAGCCTACGCGGGGCCCGATTAAACCCGTGTTAAAACCGGAAGACTTTCCGGCAGGAATTTTCAAACCTTTGTTTTTGAATGTTTTTTTACCGGAACCACCAGTCCCGCCACGTGGTCGACGATGCGGCCGGCCAGATCCCCCTGACAGATGCCCTCGATCCCCTCCAGCCCGGGGGTGGAGTTGACCTCCAGCACCAGCGGCCCGCGTTCGGAGCGGATGAGGTCCACCCCGGCCACCCCCAGCCCCAGGGCCCGCGCGGAGCGGACGGCCACCTGCTGCTCGGCCCGGGAGGCCTTCACCGCCTGGGCGCTGCCGCCGGCATGCAGGTTGGAGCGGAAGTCGCCCTCGGGGGCCTGGCGGCGCATGGCCCCGACCACCTGGTCCCCCACCACCAGACAGCGCAGGTCTGCGCCCTGCGCCTCGCCGATGAACTCCTGCATGAGGAAGTTGGCGTACAGCCCGCGCAGCGCCTCGACGATGCCCCGCGAAGCGCTGGCCTTCTCGGTCAGAATCACCCCCCTGCCCTGGGTGCCCTCGTTGAGCTTCACCACGTGGGGCGGCGGGCCAAGCATGGAGAGCAGGTCCACGGTGTCGTCCGGGTTGTCGCCGAAGACCGTCACCGGCATGTCGATGCCCTTGGAGGCCAGGATCTGATGGGCCCGCAGTTTGTCCCGGGCGCGCAGGATGGCGTCGGACGGGTTCGGGGTGACCGCCCCCATCATCTCGAACTGGCGCAGCACGGCGGTGCCGTAGCGGGTGACCGAGGCCCCGATGCGCGGAATGACGGCATCGACCCCGGTGATGGGGCGGCCCTTGTAATGCATGGTGAAGCCATCGGCGGCGATGCGCATGTAGCAGCGCAGGGGGTCGAGCACCCGCACGGTATGCCCCCGCGAACGGGCCGCCTCCACCAGCCGCCGCGTGGAGTACAGCTTGCTGTTGCGGGAGAGGATGGCGAGTTTCATGGGGGTGGTTTCAGGAGAGAGGCGCGCAGCATAGCGCGGGGGACGTACGCCTGGATGACGGCGTAACATCGGCATTGCCCAATACCAAGATCAGGCCGCGCATGAGCAACGTTGTACAGCTGGGGAACGCCCATCGCGTCGTTGGGACGTGGAAACACTGCGACGGTTTCTCCGAACTGGAGTTCACCTTCTCTTTGTACGACGGCACGGTCGGGGTATCCGTACTGGATGTCGAGGATGGGGAGCGGCCCGAGGTGATGTCTGTGGAATGGATCGACCAAGCGCTTGAGCTCGGCTTCTCTGTGCATTGGCGTCACGGTCGACTGACCCGTTACCGCTTTCAGCTGTCGCCCAACCAGAATCGCGGCAGTGTCACCCTCAGTACCACTTACCAGGAACTGTGGGAACGCCAATAGGCGCTCTGATCGGCGGGCCCGGTCCTATGACTCGATGACGAACGCATCCAGCGAAGCCAGCTTGCCGTCGCGCAGATGCCACACATCACTGTACGCGAACGTAGCAGGCGCACCATCCTCGCCCTGCCCCTCGATCGTACCCAACGCAATCACCACGTCACCTTCCGCCACGATCCGTTCGACGTCGAACTTCGGCGGCGTGGCATAGGCTTCCTTCATCCACTCGCGCACGGCCTGCTTGCCTTCCAGCGTGGACTCGCCAACGGTGGTCCAGCGGATGTCCTCGGTACAGTGTGCGAGGAAGCCTTCGTTGTTGCCCTTGGCGACTTCGGCATTGGCCTGTTCGAGAACGGACTTGTTCGTGGCAGACATGGACGCTCTTCCTGTTGACGCAACTTGAGTGGCTAGATGATTGCGGGAGAGGAGTTAATGGCCTGCAAGAGGCACATGAGACCCGCGCGAACGCCGGGATAGGTGGTGCCGACGGGCGTCGATCGGGCTCAGCGATGACACGCATGGCGTGTCACTACGCGCCCGGATGCATGACGGGTCGGTGCGCATACGGATGCATGCCGCGTCGGTGCGTGGCGCGAGGCAGGCAGCGATCGTTGGGGTAACGCGCGGGACGTTTGATCGAAGCAACAGGCCCCTTGAGTCAAGGGGCCGCGCCGACAGGCGCGGGGATCTGGTGGCATGCCGCCACGCTCCATCGGGTTTGCAACGCAAACCATGGAGCGGGTGAAGGGAATCGAACCCTCGTCAGTAGCTTGGGAAGCTACAGCTCTACCATTGAGCTACACCCGCGTCAGTGCGGGAATTCTATGCGGCCGGAGCCCCAAAAGGCAACGGGCGGCTGTTCGCCGCCCGTGCCCGCTGGATCAGAAGCTGCCGCTGAAGCTGGCGAAGATCGTCGCGTCCTGCGCGCGCTTCTGGGCGGCCTTGGCGCTGATACCGATGTTGCTGGTCAGGCCGAACAGCTCCATGCGCGCACCCAGGATGGCGGTGGCGTAGTTACGGTCGAAGTCCAGGCCCGGCACTTTGTACATGCCGACGTCCGGCATGGTCTGCAGCCAGGCGCTGGCCTGCTGGCCGTCCTCGAACTCGTGGTCGTAGGTAACCTGCACGTACGGCTTGACGCTGCCGCCGTCGTAACGGGCCTGCCAGCCGATGCGGCCGACGGTGGAGTCCACGTCCTGGTTGCCATAGCCCAGCGCGGTGGCGCTCGGGTTGGACTCGCTGTAGCCGTCCAGCTTCACCTTCTGCCAGATCACCGAGGCGATCGGGCCGTGGCGCAGGCCACCTTCGGTGCCGAACTCGTAACCGGCGTTCAACGCGGCGGTCAGGTTGCTGCCTTCCGGCGAGCCCTTGTGCTCACGCGTGGCCGGGCCAAGCTGGACCTTGCGGGTGACGTCGTAATCGAGCCAGCTGTAGCTGACCTGGCCGTTCACCCAGACGTTCTGGCCATACCAGCCAGCGAACAGGCCGAGGGTCGTGTCGGACTGGGTGAAGTCGCCCTTGCTGTTGCCGAAGTCGGCATCCATGCGGCCATAGCCGGCGAAGCCACCGGCCACCATGCCGTCCTTCGCCCAGTCGATACCGAACAGGCCGGCCGGTGCCAGGCCGTCATACAGGTCGGCGTGGTCATAGCGCTGCATGTCGCCGCGCACACCGCCCCACCAGCTCAGGCCGTCGGCCGGACGGCCCCCCAGGTGCAGGCCGACCTGGTCGGCGCGCGAACGGCCGATGGTCTGTGCCGAGTGGGTCAGGATCTGCTGGTTGCGCGGTGCTTCCAGGATGGACAGGGTGTACTGGCCCAGCATCTGGTGCGTGGCGGTGGTGGGGTGCACGCCATCGGCGAACACGTAGTTGTTGGCCGCGTTCGGGTTGACGTAGGCGGTCGGGTTGCAGGTCAGCGAGGAGGCCGTGGTGCAGGCCGGGCTGGTCACGTTGACGAAGCCATAGGTGGCCGGGCTGGCAACGATTTCCTGCAGGATGTGGAAGGTGTCCACCGGAATGACCTGCAGGCCGGCGGCCTTGAGGCCACCGAACAGGGCGTCGTTGTAGGCCTTGGCCAGGGCGGTGCCCTGCGCCATGCCCACCGCACCGCCGGCACGGGCGGCCGGGGTGAGGCCGATGTCCGGCAGGGTCGGCACGACGATGTACTGCGCGCCAGCCGCCTGCAGGGTGCCGACGATGCCGACCTGGTCGGTCACCGCCGCGCCCAGGGTGGCCTGCAGCGGGGCACCGGCCTGGATGGCGAACAGGTCGTTGGCACCACCCCACACGGTGTACAGGGCATTGGCGTCGGCCTTGCCGCC
>JAEWLO010000260.1 GCA_023457475.1 Pseudomonadota bacterium
GGCCCGGGCCAGTGGGATGTGTACCTGCTCGACTATCGCCGCGAAGGCGCGCGCTTCGCGGCCGGCAGCGGCATCGAACGCCGGCAGACGGTTGGCGCGCGCTGGTTCGGAAAGGCCGGTGAACTGGACTGGAACACCGAACTGGTAGCCCAGGGAGGTCAGTTGCGCACCGCCACGACGGATCTGGATATCCGCGCGTGGACACTGGCGACCGACACCGGCTGGCGGTGGAAGGGAGCGGCCCTGCAGCCACGACTGGGCCTGAAAGCGGACATCGCCAGCGGCGATGGCAATCTGCGCGATGGTCGCCTGGGCACGTTCAACGCGTTGTACCCGAAGTCCTCGTACTTCAGCGAAGCCAGCCTGCTGGCCCCGGCCAACCTGATGGACATCCAACCCACGCTCGCCCTGCGCCTGCACGAGACCGTGACCACGGAACTGGGTGCGCAGTGGGCGTGGAAGCACCGTCATGCCGACGCCGTCTACACAACGCCGGCCCCGCTGGTGGCGCTGCCGGGCACCGCCGCCGGTGCGCGGCGCATCGGCACGCAGTACAAATCCGAAACCCGCTGGCAAGCCAGCGAACATCTGCAGTGGCAGCTGCAGCTGGCCTGGATGGACGCCGGCCCTGCACTCAGGCAGGCCGGCGGCCAGGACACGCTGTTCGCCTCAATCGTTGGAGCATGGCAATGGTAAACACGACGGGTGCCTGGTCACCGCTGAAGATCGGCATGTTCCGGTCGCTCTGGTTGGCGATCCTGGCCAGCAACATCGGTACCTGGGTCAATGACGTGGCCGCGGCCTGGGTCATGGCCGAACGCACCGGCTCGCCGTTGATGGTGGCCCTGGTGCAGTCGGCCACCACCGTGCCGATCGTGCTGCTGGCACTGGTCGCCGGCACGTTGGCCGACATCGTCGACCGCCGCAGGTACCTGCTCTACACCCAGGGCTGGATGCTCGTCGTCGCGCTGCTCATGGCAGTGCTGACCTACCTGGATCTGCTGACGCCGCAGCTGCTGGTGTTCCTGACTTTCTGCATGGGTTGTGGCGCGGCGATGGCGATGCCGGCACAGGCCGCCATCGTGTCCGAGCTCGTTCCCCAGCCCATGCTGGCCTCTGCGGTGGCGCTGAACTCGATCGGCATCAACATCGCCCGCTCGATCGGCCCAGCCATCGGTGGCGTGATCGTTGCCCAGCTGGGGGCCATGTACGCGTTCGGCTTCAATGCGCTGACCTTCGCGGCGATGCTGGTCGTGGTGTGGGGGTGGAAGCGCGATCCTGCCGCCTCCAGCCTGCCGCCTGAAGGCTTCGGCGCAGGCCTCAAGGCCGGCCTGCGCTACGCGACGAAAGCGGGCAGGCTGCAGGCGGTGCTGATCAAGTCGGTCGGCTTCTTCTTCTTCGCAGCGGCGGCCAATGCCCTGTTGCCGGTAGTGGTACGCGGCCAGATGCAGGGCGGGGCAGGCCAGTACGGCATGCTGCTCGGGTGCATCGGCATCGGTGCGGTGGGCGGCGCGCTGCTGCTGCCGAAGCTGCGTGCGAAGCTGGATCGTGACCTGCTGGTGCTGCTGGCCACCCTGGCGCTGGCGGCCAGTCTGGTCGGCCTGGCCCTGCTGAGAAGCTGGGTCCTGCTGCCGCCGGTGATGATGATCAATGGCTTTGCATGGATCACCGTGTTGTCCTCGCTGCAGATCGCCGCGCAGACTGCCGTGCCGGCCTGGGTGCGAGCGCGTGCGCTCGCGCTGTACATCATGATCTTCTCCGCCGGCATGGCGGCGGGCGGACTCAGCTGGGGTGCCCTGGCCCAGCGCACGTCGCCGGAGCTGGCCCTGCTCGTCGCCGCGATCGGCGCAGTGGTGGGCGGGCTGCTGGTATGGCGGGTACGCATTGCCGGTACCGAGGACCTGAATCTGCGTCCGGCGGGGCACTGGCCCGCGCCCGAGCTGGCGGTGCCGGTCTCGCACGACCGCGGGCCGGTGCTGATCACCGTGGAGTACCGCATCGATGCCGATGATCGCGCGCGCTTCCACGAGCTGATGCACCCGCTCGGGGTCATCCGTCGCCGCGATGGCGCGGTGGTGTGGGGCGTAGTGGAAGATGTCGCCAGTCCGGGGGTTCACCTGGAATATTTCGTGACCGCTTCCTGGCTGGAGCACCTGCGCCAGCACGAGCGGGTCACGGCAGACGACAAGTCGATCCAGGAGGCGCTGAGGGTGCTGCACAAGGGCGAACGGGCACCGGTGGTCCGGCATTTCGTGGGCGGCGGCGACGTGCCTGTGCACGCCCCGGCGCATCACCACCAGGACATCTGACGCGTCCATCCCATCGGCGAAAGAAAGGTGTTGACGAGGTAGAACGATCGTTCTACCTTATCAGCCATGAACTCAACGACCTCCGAAACCCGCGACAGGATCGTCGCCACGGCCGAAGCCCTCATCTATCAGAAGGGCATCCATGCCACGGGCATGGACCTGCTGGTGAAGACCTCCGGCGTTGCGCGGAAGAGCATCTACCGCTACTTCGCGACCAAGGACGAGGTAGCCGCGGCCGCACTCAACGCGCGCGACGTGCGCTGGATGGACTGGTTCCGGACCGAGTGCGACAAGGCGGCCACGCCGCAGGCGCGTGTGCTGAGCATGTTTACCGTGCTCAAAGCGTGGTTCGAAACCGATGGATTCCGCGGCTGTGCGTTCATTAACACGGCTGGCGAAACGGAGGATGCCGCCGATCCCATCCGACAGATCGCACGGCTCCACAAGCAGAAGCTGCTGGATTACGTGCTTGAACAGACCGAACAACTGAAGGTCGAGCACCCGTCCGTCCTGGCGCGACAGCTGCTGATCCTGATCGACGGTGCGATCACCACCTCCCATGTGATGGGCGACGTCAGTGCCGCCGACAACGCCAGGGACGTCGCACAGATGCTGCTGGACCAAGCCGTCACCTGACGCGCCTGGCGTTTCAAAACGCGTCACCCCCCATTGAACCACTCACCTTGATTGGAGGCTTTGCCATGTCCACTGCCCAACCGCGCCCACCGCTTCCCCCGTTTACCCGTGAATCGGCCATCGAGAAAGTAAGGCTCGCCGAGGACGGCTGGAATTCCCGCGATGCCGAAAAGGTGTCGCTCGCCTACTCGCTGGACACCCAGTGGCGTAACCGTGCCGAGTTCAGTCACGGTCGCGAAGAAGCCGCTGCGTTTCTGGCGCGCAAGTGGAAGAAGGAGCTGGATTACCGTCTGATCAAGGAGCTGTGGGCGTTCACCGATAACCGCATCGCGGTGCGATACGCCTACGAATGGCGCGACGACTCCGGTAACTGGTTCCGGTCGTACGGCAATGAAAACTGGGAATTCGAGGCGGACGGCCTGATGCAGCGGCGCTTCTCCTGCATCAACGACATGCCCATCAAGGAAAGCGAGCGGAAGTTCCATTGGCCGCTGGGGCGTCGCCCGGACGACCACCCGGGCTTGTCGGACCTGGGCCTCTAGCAGCGAGGAACATGCCGGCGCCTTCACCGTGTCTGGATAAAATGGACCGTCATTCCATGTCTGGGCGGTCCTTGTGTCGGTAGCACTCGTTTGGTTCCGGCGCGACCTGCGCCTGCAGGACAACCCCGCGCTGCAGGCCGCGCTGGACGCTGGCCACACGCCGATTCCGGTCTATATCCATGCCCCGCACGAAGAAGGCAGCTGGGCTCCGGGGGCTGCCTCCAACACCTGGCTGCACCGCTCGCTGACGGCGCTCGACGCGGATCTGCGGGCGCGGGGTTCGAACCTGGTCCTGCGCCATGGCAACAGCCAGACCGAGCTGCAGTCGCTGATCGAGGCAACCGGTGCGGAGGCCGTGTTCTGGAACCGCAAGTACGAACCGGCCACCCAGCCGCGCGATGCCACCATCAAGCGCGAACTGAAGGCGCAGGGCATCGACGCGCAGAGCTGCAATGGCAGCCTGATGTTCGAACCGTGGGACATTGCCACCCAGCAGGGCGGCCCGTACAAGGTGTTCACCCCGTATTGGCGCAATGCGCTCACCCGCATGAACCTGCCCGCGCCGCGAGCTTTGCCGTCGACATTGCCGGCGCACACGGCGCGCGGGGTGGCGCTGGAGAAACTGGCACTGACCCCCACGCTCGACTGGGACACGCAGTTCTGGGAGCACTGGCAACCCGGAGAGGCCGGCGCGCAGGAAGCGCTGACGGTGTTCATCGACGGCGCGCTCAACGGCTACCGCCAGCAGCGTGATCTGCCGGATCGGGTCGGGACGTCGCTGCTCTCGCCGCATCTGCATTTCGGCGAGATCTCGCCGTGGCAGATCGTGCGGCGGCTGGAAGACGAGCGCAGTGCCGCGCGCAACCCGGACATCGACGGTTACATCCGCGAGCTGGGCTGGCGTGAGTTTTCCTACCACCTGCTGCACCACTTCCCGCAGACCACGG
>JAEWLO010000261.1 GCA_023457475.1 Pseudomonadota bacterium
TGCGTGGCAACCGCGCGCAGCGCGGCGCAAGCATCCGAAGCCACGCATCAGGCATGCATGACCCCGGAACGAAGAGCGCACACGCAGCACGTGTCCGTAAGCCGGGCAAGCGCCCGGCGTACGGCACCAAGGGTCAGAACCGCGCGCGAAGCGTCACCATCACATTGCGCGGATCACCGTAGTACGTATTGAACGTATTCGGCCCGTACTTGCGGAAGTACACCTTGTCGAACAGGTTGTTGACGTTCACCTGCAGGCTCAGCTGCTCGTTGAAGTCGTAGCCGGCCATCAGGTTGTACACGGCATAGCCGCCCTGCCGTGCCGTCACGTTACGCGCGGTGACATAGCTTTCGCTCTGCCCCTGCACGCCACCGCCCACCCGCAGGCCGCTCATCACGCCCGGCAGGCGGTAGGTGGTGAACAGACGCAGCAGGTGGCGCGGGTCGATCGACCGCAGCGGCTGGCCCAGGTTGGCGGCGCTGGGGTCGCGCAGGTATTCGGTCTTGGTGTTGGTGTAGCCGGCCATCACCTGCCAGTTGGGCGTGACCTGCCCGGCCACTTCCATTTCCCAGCCCTGGCTGCGGGTCTTGCCGCCGTCGATCTTGCAGTACCCGGAGGTGTAGAACGGCAGGCACGGGTCCGGCGTGGTCACGTCGTCCATGGCGCGGCCGACGTTGTTGATGCGGAACAGCGACAGCGCGGCATTCAGGCGACCCTGCAGGAACTCACCCTTGATGCCGGCCTCGTAGTCCTGGCCGGTGATCGGCTTGAGCAGCGAGCCATCACGCTGGTAGGCGTTCTGCGGCACGAAGATTTCGCTGTAGCTGGTGTACAGGCTCAGCTGGCTGCCCAGGTCGTACACCAGGCCCGCGTACGGCATGAACTCACGGTCCACGCTGTAGTTGCTCTTGGCATTGCTGGGTACGGTGTACTCCCACCAGTTGAGGCGGCCGCCGATGAGGGCGGTCAGCGGGTCGGTGATGGAGACGCGGGCGACCGCGAACACACCTTCCTGGCGCGTGGCGTTGTCGATGCCTTCGTAGTAGGTACCCACGTCACCTTCCACCGGCGCGGCGTAGCTGGTGTAGGGGTTCCACGTGCGCGCGTCGACGTTGCGCAGCGGGTTGATGTTCCAGTAGCCGGACGAATTTTCGGTGTTGACGTTGCGGCCTTCCGCGCCAACGGTGAGCTGGTGGGTGCGGCCGAACAGCTGGAACGGACCTTCCGCGACCAGGCTCACAGCGTTCTGGTGACTGCCGGCCGAACCATAAATGGCCGTGTTGACATCGACCAGATAGGGATTGGTGGTATTCGTGCGCGAGAACGAGGTCTGCACGAAGTCGCCGTTGTAACCGAAGCGCGTGAACTCATACGCGGCGGTGACGCGCCACGCGTTGCTGAAGCGGTGCTCCAGCGACAGGAAGGCCTGCTGGTTGTAGCGGTTCCACTGGTTCCAGTCCGCGCCCAGGTAGGTGGTGCGCGGCAACTGCAGCGCGGTGCCGTCGAAGTTGGACGGCAGGCCGCCCCAGGCACCGGTGGCGTCCAGATCGGTCTGCTGCAGGCTGGCGGTCAGCAGCGTGGACGCACCGAGGTCGGCCTCGATCACGCCATACACGGTGCGCTTTTCTTCGTCGCGACCGTACTGGAAGAAGTCGCGCTCGTCATAGGCGGCCACCATGCGTCCGCGCAGCGTGCCGGCCGCATTCAAAGGGCCGGAGACGTCGGCCTCCGCACGGCGACGATCCCACGACCCCAGGCCCAGCGAGGCATTGCCCTGGAAGGTGTCGGTGGGACGCTTGCGCACGAGGTTCACCGTGGCGGACGGGTTACCGGCACCGCGCAGCAGGCCGGCGGCACCGCGCAGGATTTCCACGCGGTCCATCACGGCGGTGTCGGGCTGGATGAACACCGAACCGGACTGGTCGATGGACAGGCCGTCGATCTGCAGTGCATCGATCTGGAAGCCGCGCGAGAAGTAGGTCACGCGCTCGCTGTCCACGTAGTCCACGGTGACGCCCGGCGTGTTCTGCAGCACGTCATGCAGGTCCGGCAGTGCACGATCACTCAGCAGCTGGCGGGAAATCACGGTTACCGGCTGCGGGGTCTGGCGGATCGACTGCGGGCCCTTGAACAGCGTCGTGGCGCTGGCACCGTAGCTGCCCGAGCCTTCGGTGGTGGCGCCGCGGGTGGCGCTGACGGTCAGCGTGTCGAGCGTGCGGGCCTGATCGCTGCCCTCCTCCGCCATGGCCGCGCCTGCGGCAAGGCAGCCGATGATGCACAGTGCCAGGCGGTCGGCCCGCCCCGCTGTGACAAGGGAGGGGCGGCGGACGGGCGAAACTGACATCGGTGGACACTCCAGATCAGAAAAAAGGCGCAGCACGTCGAAAGGCCTGCTGGTTGGCGGGCCCTTCAACGAGAATGATTCGCGTGTGCATCAAGTATGAACGGTGGCGTTCTTTGACGCAACCTGCACAGCCTGCGAGGTACGTCGCGGGGATGGGTTCCCGTGGCGGGCGTTGCCCGCCCTACCGGAGCAGGCGCTCGATGTGGTCCACGATGGCGTTGCGCGTTTCCTTGCCGAGCGCGCCGCCATACATGGCTTCGTAGATCCACAGGCCATCTGCGGCCAAGCGCGCCACGAAGGCATCCAGCGCCTGAGGTGTGGCGTTGCCCGACTCCGGCGGTTGCGGTGCCCAGCGCGCCATCGCCTCCGACCACGGCGCTGAGCCTGTTTCAGCATTCACCGACTCGAGCATGAACATCAGCTCGGCGCGGGTCGCACTGAGCGCGGACACCCGCACGAATGCCTGGTAACGCTCGTGCTGGGTGGTCTCCGCGGCGGGCTTGCCGACGATGGCTTCCATCTGCGCTTCCCACATGTGCACCAGGTGCAGGTCGATGCCGTGCAGCAACGCTTCGCGCGAAGGAAAGTGATACAGCAGGCCGCCCCGCGTCAGCCCGGCTTCGGCCGACACCGATTCAAACGTCACGCCGCGCACGCCGTCGCGGTTGATCACGCGGACGGCAGCTTCAAGAATACGGGTGCGGTTGCTGGTTCTCATCCGCTCAATGTACGGGATTGGCCGCCTGCGTGGACTGCCCTGCGGCATCGCGCAGCATCCACGCGGTACCCGCAGCCCCGGCCAGCAGCAGGCCGGCGATGACCCACAGTCCGGTCTGGTAGCCCGCGTCAAAGGCATCGCGCGCGGTATCCAGCCAGGTTCCCGCACCCGCCACCTGCGCGGCGTGCAGCGCTTCCACCATGCTCTGGCGCGCCGCGTCGGGAATCTCCGATAGCGACGACATCTGCAGCCGGTACAGCGCGGCCCCCAGGCTGCCCAGTACCGCCACCGCCAACAGGCCACCGAACTCGTAGGCCACCTCTTCCACCGACGACGCCATGCCCACACGGTGCGGCGGCACGCTGCCGATGATGGCGGTCGAAGCGACGGAGATGGCCGCACCCGTACCCACACCGGTCAGGAC
>JAEWLO010000262.1 GCA_023457475.1 Pseudomonadota bacterium
CCGGTCGGGGGCAGCGGGCTGTGCCGGGCTGCGAGGAACCTTGAATCTAGCATGGCCACGCCGGCTTGGGGTGTGGGGTGTCTCCCGACCTGGCGCTTTGTGCGCCAGCGACTTGCTCGGGGCGTGGGTCATCAGCTTGTCGGTATAGGCAATGCCGATGGCCGACAGGATGAATGCGCCATGGATGATGGTCTGCCACATCACGCCGGACGAGGTCATGGTGGCGCACTTCAGCGCCGCTGCGGCGTCCGGGCCGTGGGCGATGGCGACGGCCGCGACCGAGTCGAGGAAGCTCTGGGTATTGCACAGCGGCAGACCGTCCAGCGAGCCAGCCCCGATGAAGGTCTTGAGCAGGTGGATCGAGGAGATGCCGATGATCGACAGGGCCAGCTTGACCTTCAGCACGCTGGCGTTGACGTGGCTCAGCCACTCCGGCTGGTCCGGGTGGTTCTCCAGGCGCAGGCGGGAGACGAAGGTCTCGTAACCGCCCACGATCACCATCACCAGCAGGTTGGAGATCATCACCACGTCGATCAGGCCGAGCACCAGCAGCATGATTTCCTGCTCGCCCATGCTGTTGGCCTTGTGCAGCAGGTGCCACAGCTCCTTGCCGAACAGGAACACGTAGACGCACTGCGCCAGGATCAGGCCCAGGTAGAGCGGCAGCTGCAGCCAGCGCGAGGCGAAGATCAGGGACGAAAGCGGGCTGATGCGGTGTTCGGACGTGCTCATGCGAGGAATGGTGCGTTGCGGGGTTGCCGAAGGGTACCTGTCCGGGATGACGGTGCCAAGGCGCACCCTGGGGCATTGCAAGGAATGCTGATGTCGCACCTGACCCGCTGTGTTCCCGGAACAACCACGGTGAGGCCACAAGGGCCGGCGTAGACTCAGCGCACTCCCAACCCGAAGGTGCCGTCATGCTCGACCTGTATTACTGGCCCACGCCGAATGGCCACAAGGTGACCCTGCTGCTGGAAGAGCTCGGCGTGCCGTATCAGATCAAGCCGGTGAACATCGGGGCCGGGGATCAGTTCAAGCCGGAATTCCTGGCCATCTCACCCAACAACAAGATGCCGGCGCTGGTTGACCACGCACCGGCTGACGGTGGCGCGCCGCAGAGCGTGTTCGAGTCCGGGGCGATTCTGCTGTATCTGGCGGAGAAAACCGGCAGGTTTCTGCCGGCGGATACGCGCGGCCGGGTGGCGGTGCTGGAGTGGTTGTTCTGGCAGGTGGCCGGCCTGGGCCCGATGAGCGGGCAGATGGGGCATTTCAGTGTGTATGCGCCGGAGCATATTCCGTATGCGATCGAGCGCTACGGCAATGAAGTGCGTCGCCTGCATGGGGTGATGGACAAGCGGCTGGCGGAGAGCGCGTACCTTGCCGGCGACGAGTACACCATCGCGGACATGGCCAGTTATCCGTGGGTCAACGCCTACGACAAGCTGCCGGCGGATTTTACGGCATTCCCGCATCTGAAGCGCTGGCATGACGCGATTGCGTCGCGCCCGGCGACGCAGAAGGCGTATGCGTTGAAAGACAAGGTGAATCCGAACGCGGGCCAGCCGTTGAGCGAGGAAGAAAAGAAGCACCTCTTCGGCAAGCGGTGAAACAGGTGAGGCGGTCCGTCATCGGTCGGACCGCCGGACCCCGACGCATCAAGGCGTCAAACAGCGCCCCAGGAAATCCTCCGCCAGCCGGTAGCGGTGCAGCGCATTGCTGCCCGACAGACCATGCTTGGCTCCCGGGTAGGTCATCAGCTCGAACGGCTGGCCGCGCTTCTGCAGTGCGCTCATCAACTCGGTGGAGTTGGTGAACAGGACGTTGTCGTCGGCCATGCCGTGAATGAGCAGCAGGCGCGAGCGCAGGCCGTCCACGTGCGCCAGCACGCGGGCGGCTTCATAGCCCTTCGGGTTGTTGCCCGGCAGGTCCATGTAGCGCTCGGTGTAATGGGTGTCGTACAGACCCCAGTCGGTCACCGGGGCGCCCGCCACGCCGCAGGTGTACTGGTCCGAGGCCTTGGCCAGCAGCATCAGGGTCATGTAGCCGCCGTTGGACCAGCCCTGTACGCCGATGCGCGCCGGGTCCACCCACGGCTGCTGCTTGAGCCAGTCCACGCCCTTGAGCTGGTCGGCCACTTCCACCGTGCCCTGCACGCCGTACAGCGCGCCGCCGAAGTCACTGCCACGGCGCGGCGTGCCGCGGTTGTCCAGTGAGAACACCACGTAGCCGCGCTGGGCCAGGTACTGGTTGAACAGATGGTCGCCCCGGCCGGGCCAGCTGTTGGTGACCGTCTGGCTGGCCGGGCCGCCGTACACGTACACCACCACCGGGTAGCGCTTGGACGGGTCGAAGCCGGCCGGCGTGATCAGGCTGTAGTTGAGGTCGGTGCGGCCATCGGCGGCCTTCAGCGTGCCGAACGCCACCGGGCGCTGCGCCTCCAGGTAGCGGGCGTACGGATGGTCCGGATCGGCCAGGTTGTTTTCCACCAGCGTGGCGATCTTCTCGCCATTGGCGCGGTGCAGGGAGATCTGCGGCGGCACGGTGGTGCTGGACCAGCTGTCCACATACACGCTGGCATTGGTGGCGAAGCTGGCGCTGTGCATGCCTGCGTCCTGCGACAGCCGCGTAGGCGTGCCGCCGGCCAGCGGCACCGAATAGAGCTGGCTTTCGCGGGCGGTGTCGATGCCGGCGCGGAAGTACACGACACCTGCGGCCTCATCGACGGCCAGCAGTTCGTCCACCGGCCAGGGGCCCTGGGTCAGCGCGGTGACCTTCTTGCCATCATCGGACACCCGGTACAGGTGCTGGAAGCCGGTGCGCTCGGACGACCACACGAACCCGCCCTGCTTGAGGAAGCGCAGGCTGTTGTGCAGCGGCACCCAGGTCCTGCCGGTTTCGGTGATGAGGGTGTGCTGCTTGCCCGTGGCCAGGTCGGCCTGTACCAGTTCCAGCGTCTTCTGGGCGCGCGACTGGCGCTGGAAGGTGAGCTGCTGCGGGCTGCGCCAGTCGACGCGGGCCAGGTAGATGT
>JAEWLO010000263.1 GCA_023457475.1 Pseudomonadota bacterium
GCCCCGGCGTGGAAACGATGGTGATGTGCCCGCCGGCCTGCTGCATGAACCCATACACCAACGACATGCCGAGCCCGGTGCCCTTGCCGATCGGCTTGGTGGTGAAGAACGGTTCGAACGCGCGCTCCACCACTTCCGGCGGCATGCCGGTACCGGTGTCGGCCACGGCCACCACGGCGTAATGGCCGGCCGGCACCGTGGCGCGCTCACCGTCCTCCAGCCGCACCGGGCGGGCGCTCAAGGCGAGCTCACCGCCATTGGGCATGGCATCGCGGGCGTTGATGGCCAGGTTGAGCAGTGCGCTTTCGAACTGGTTGGTGTCCAGGCGCGCGTGCAGGGGCGTTTCCTCCAGCGCGGTGTGGATACGCACGCTTTCGCCCAGCGTACTGCGCAGCAGATGCTGCACCGAACCGACCAGGGCATTGATCTCCACAGGCCGCGCGTCCAGCGACTGCCGCCGCGAGAATGCAAGCAGCCGTTGGGTCAACCCGGCGGCCCGCTGGCTGGAGTCGGTAGCGATGTCGAGGAAGCGCCCCAGGTCGTCCACGCGGCCCATCTCCACGCGCATGCGCACGATGTCCAGCGCGGAGAGGATGCCGGTCAGCATGTTGTTGAAGTCATGGGCGATGCCGCCGGTGAGCTGGCCGATGGCCTCCATCTTCTGCGACTGGCGCAGGGCGGTCTCGCTCTCCTCGCGCGCCGCCATCTGCGCCTGAAGCTCGCGGGTGCGCGCCGCCACTACGGTTTCCAGCTCTTCCGCATGGCGGCGGCTGGCTTCCAGCGCCAGTTTGGAGACGGTGATGTCGGTGACGAAGACATGGAACCCGTCCACGTCGCCATCCGGGGCGAAGCGCGGGGTGTAGCGCACTTCGCAGTCGCGCCGCTGGCCTTCGCGGGTCGGCCAGCTGATCTCGAACACGCGCTGCTCGCCGGCCAGCACGGTCTGCATGACCGGCAGGCGTGCTTCCCAGACCGCGTCGCCCACTACCTCACGCACGTGCCGTCCAATCACCTCGCCTACCGGCAACTCAAACCAGTGCTCGTACGCCTTGTTGGCGAAGCGGTAGTGCATGGAGCGGTCGACGAAGGCGATCAGCACCGGCATGGCATCGGCAATCAGCCGCAGCTCGGACTCGCTGCGCTCCAGCGCGGCGCGGCCCTCAGCCAGGGCGTGCATCTGGTCGCGGACCAGAAACTGCTTCTCTCGGGCCCGCAGCGCGCCCTGCACCGAACTGATCAGCGCGGCGCTGCCCAGTGGTCGGTCCAGCTCCACCATGTTCATCGTGCGCGGGGTCAGGTCCTCGAATGGAGAGCGCCGGTGGGTACGCGCAGAGCGCAAGGTCAGCAGCGGCAGATCGGACCAGGCGGGCTGGCCGAACAGCCAGTTCACCAACGCCTCCTTGCCGCTGACCAATGCTTCTTCCGTGAACAGCACCAGACCCGCCTGGTCGTCCAGAGCTTCGGTGAGCTCGCCCAGCGACGCAGCGACGCGCGTTCTCAGCCCCGCCCCGCCAAGTACGGAGGCAATGGCATCCGCGTCGCGTCCGAACGGCGCGACCACATGCACGATGCCGCCGCTACCGCCGTCATCCGGCATTGGGATGGCCCAGCAGTGCCGCACTGTCGCCGACAAACTCCGGCGTACCGGTGAGGATGCCCTTGAATTCGTTCAAGGGCGTGCTGAGCGAAATACCGTTCCGGTTGACCTTGAGTTCGCGGATGGTGTCTTCGTGTGCACCGCCGCGGTTCTTGATGACCGACACCGCCTTCCGTATTCGACCCTGTGCTTCGAAGAAGCGGAACAGGATGACCGCGTCGGCAATGTAGGAGACATTGAGGTTGCCGGTGGACATGGTACCCACCAGTCCGTTCTGGGGGTTGACCAGCAGCGTGGCCACGCCCTTCTGGTTGAGGTAGGAGAGCAGTTCATGCAGCTGCAGCATCAGCTGCTTTTCCTGCGGCGTTGCGGCCACGTAGCCATTGAGGCTGTCGATCACCAGTACGGCGCAACCGCGCTCTTCCACTGCACGCTGCACGTTCGACGCGAACTCACCGGGCGAGATTTCGGCCGGGTCCATCTGCACGATTTCAAGCCGGCCCGAGGCCAGATGCGGCTGCAGGTCGATCCCCAGCGCCTTGGCGCGGGTGATCAATGTACCGATGCGCTCATCGAACTCAAAGACGCAGGCCTTCTCGCCCCGCTCGCACGCGGCCCACACATACTGCAGCGCCACGTTGGTCTTGCCGCTTCCGGCGGGCCCGGTCAGCAACGTGCTGGTACCGCGCAGCGGGCCGCCGCCGAGCAGGGTGTCGATCTCATCCACGCCGCTGGCGAGCGGCTCCCCGCTGAAAGGCTGGTGATGCTCCGAGGCGATCAGGCGCGGGAACACCTGCAGGCCGCCGGTGCGAATGTTCATGTCATGGTAGCCGGCGACGAAATCCACGCCGCGCAGCTTCTGCACCTGCAGGCGGCGGCGCGCGGCACCGAAATCGAGGGTCAGCCGCTCCAGCGAAATCACGCCGTGGCAGAGACTGTGCAGC
>JAEWLO010000264.1 GCA_023457475.1 Pseudomonadota bacterium
GCTGGAAGCCATCCTGACATCCCGTGAAGCCACGCAGGGCGTGGCTCTACGCAGATCTCCCGACATCCCGTGAAGCCACGCAGGGCGTGGCTCTACGCAGATCTCCGGACATCCCGTGAAGCCACGCAGGGCGTGGCTCTACGCAGATTTCCCGACATCCCGTGAAGCCACGCAGGGCGTGGCTTTACGGGGGGGGCTTACCGCACCTCGAAATCGGCGCGGCAACCCCGGTTGACCCACACCCCGTCGCGGTCCCAGCCCCAGGTCTGGCCTTCGATGCAGGCCGTGTTGGAGCGCTGGCGGATCATGCGTGCATCCCGGCGGATGCTGACGCCGCAGCGGCGCATGCGGTTGTCGTTGGAGTCGCAGCCGATGATCTCACCGCGTCCACCGCCGTACCCGCCGTTGTTGCCCCACCCATGGCCGCCGCCATGGGAAGGACGCCCGCGTTCGGCCACGAACTCGGCGCGGCAGCCGCGGGTCACCCAGATGCCCTCGCGGCCCTGGCCCCAGGTATCGCCCTCGATGCAGGGCGAACCGGACAGCTGACGCACCAGGCGGGCGCGGCCGTTGAAGGCGCACTGCGCGGTGCGGTTCTTGTTCGATTCGCAACGTACCGGGCCGTCGTTGTAGCCGTCGTCGTAGCGCTGCGCCTGGGCAGTGCCCGCCAGCGTGAGAGCGGCAGCCGGCAGCAGTGCCCAGAGCCAGTTCTGCAGTCCGTGCGTCATACGGTGTTCCTCGTGCCGGGGTGGATGAATGGGCACAGGATCAGCGAATCGGGGGCATTCGCCTATAGGTCGAACGACCTGATTTCATCGACGATTCAACTTGCCGACGCGCGGCTGACCGCCCTGCCCGCTTCAACCGTAATGCACGGCGTCGACGGAAACGTTTTCCACTTCGACGCGGACGCCGCTGCTGGAACCGGTTTCGGCGTGGTGTTCGCGGGCCAGCGCGTCGGCGAAATCGAAGGCGGACGCGCCGCTGGTGAAGGAAACGGCGTCGTGTTCGCCAGGGGCAACGACCTGCCATTGGTGTTCGTGCTGCTGCACTGTGATCATCATGGAGCGATCTCCGGGAGGCGTCCTGCGGGGCAAGGGGGAGCTTGCTTGGCGAGGGGTCCGTTCCTCGGCTTGGGGTCACGATACGGGGGGAAGACTCAATGGAATATCAGAATTTTCTGAATGTTCCGTAGGTTCATGCGGGCCGCGTCACTCGCCCGTACCCAGAAACGCGAACGGCTTTGAAGGCTTGAACTGCGCCAGCGCATTGCCGGCAAACACATTGCGCTGGTCGGGACCCAGATCCAGCTTCAACACCTGGCCGGTATCCGCACTGAAGTCCACGTCATTCAGGTCCACCCAGAAGGTGTTGGGCGTCAACGCGGACTCGAAGAAGTACAACATGCGCTTGTGGTCGGCCACGGTACGCCAGCGGGTGGAGGAAATATTGGGCTCGTCGGGCGTGGTGATGCCAAAGGGCACCGAGGCATTGCGGATCACGCTGAACACGCTGGCGAGCGCCACGCGCGGATCCTCGCTCCTGGGAATGGCATTGATGTAGAACTTCGCGCGGGTGAACCGGTCCGAGGCGCGGTTGGTGCCCGGCAGCATCACCGTGCCCCCGATCTGTTGCCAGTAGCTGTTGAGCGCCAGCTGCTGGTCGAATACCGCTGAGTTGGTCATCACCTGGTACTGGCGACCGTGATGGATCACCTGTCTGCCGTCGATGTACTCCACGATGGCGCTGTCGCCACGGGCATCGGACAGCGAGAGGTGCAGCGTGGCCGTGCGATCCTCTCCCGGCAGCTTGTCGGTCACCAGGGTAAACGGCTCGCGTTCCAGGGCCGCCACCGCTTCGGCCACGGTGGCATAGCTGTCCAGCACATACTGTGCCCACAGCGAGATCGCCAGCCCGGGCTTGCCGTTGCCGCGCTGCGGGTACTGCGACTCCACCAGCCACAGCACGTTGGCCATCAGGCCTTTTTCATTGAGGCCGTCGGTGGTGGAAATGTCGTAGCCGCTGGCGATGACGCTGCCGTATTTCGAGGTCCAGCGCAGGCTGTTCTTCCCGGTCTGGCCGTCGCGCTGCATGCCGCGCGGGAACACCCAGAGATTGGTGGCGACATCCTGCTTCCAGTCCATGGAACGGGCCGTGATCACGTCGTCGTTCGCACCGAGATACACCGCCCGGGTGCAGGCGTCGGCCTGCCCTGCCAGCAACGAAAGTGAGAACGCCAGCAGGACTGGCCGCATCGACAGCATCGAACGCATGGCAACACCTCCTTCGGGAAAGACTCAGTAGCGCCACTCCAGCCCCAGACCCGGGCCGGCCAGCGTGAGATCCAGGTCCACGCCGCGGCTGACCTCGCGCAGCGACAGCGAGCGGTAGCCCACGCGCAGCCAGCCGTGGTCGGTGATGCGCACGCCGTAGCTGGCCATGAGGTCCCAAGTGACCGCGTCGCCGGCACTGCCCAGCGCCCACACCGTGATGCCGTGGCGGCCGCCCCAGGCCCAGGCGGCGCGCACGCCCAGCAAGGGATCGACCCAGTCGCGGGAGAGGTCGGCGCTGCGTACCAGTGCGGGTACCGTCACGTCACCCCGCAGCTGCCAGTAGCGCGCGCCGCCCACAGCGTCCATGCGGAACACGCGGTCGTCGATGAAGCGGTACTGCGCCATCAGCGAGGCGGTCGCCACACGCGTGCTGAGTTCCGCATCGATGCCGACGCGGGGCACCTGCGCGGTCTCGCTGGTATCGACCCAGGTCAGATCGGACAGCAGGCCCCAGCGTCCGCGGCGCATGTCGATGATGGCCATGGCGGCCATGTCGAGATGCGAGAGGGTGTCATTGAAGGAGTTGTGGACGGATACCGACGGCAGCGGACCCAGCTGTGCGTCGCCTTCCAGACTGGCACCCCACACGTAGGGCACCACGCTCACGCGCCATGCGTCTTCCTGTGCGAACGCTGCCAACGGCAGCCACTGCAACAGCAACAGCACTCCATACCGGCGCATCGGCAGTCCTTTGGGGGAAGGAACGGACGTGGTGCCGCACCATCACACCGCATGCACGGTGATGGAAGAGTGAACCGAAACCGCAGCAGACGCTGCGTGGTGGCTCAGCGATCGACCGGCAGCGTGACCACGAAGCGTGCGCCGCCGCCGGCCGCTTCCTCCGCCGAGATGGTGCCGGCGTGCCGCAGCATGATCTCGCGCGCGAGGTACAGACCGAGGCCACTGCCACTCCCGCTGGGCCGCAGGCGGTGGAAGGGCTCGAAAATCGACTGGCGCGCCTGCTCCGGCACACCGTCGCCTTCATCGCTGACCGAAAGCACTGCATTGGTCTGCAGGGCGACCGCGACCAGGCCGGTCCCTCCGCCATGCGCGATGGCGTTCTGCAGCAGGCCACTGATCACACGGTGCAGCGCATCGGGGTCGCCGCGCACCCAGACCGGGGCGTCGGGTGCGTCCACGCTGAACGCATAGCCTGCATCCACCACCAGCGGAGCGACATCCGCAGCGACTTCCCGGGTCAGCGCCGCCAGATCGATGGGCTGCTGCTGGCTGCGGTGATGGTCGAGCCGCTGCAGGTCCAGCAGCTGTTCGGCGATGTTGCTGAGCCGGCCGAGGTCGCGCTGCAGGCGCGAACGCATCGGCCCCGGCGGCAGGTCGCCAATGCGCGTGGCAAGAATGGCGATGGGCATGCGCAGTTCGTGTGCGGCCCCGACCAGGAAGCGGTCCTGGGCGTCGTAGCTTTCACCGATGCGGCGCACGGCCGCATTGAACGCATCCACCAGCGGCACGATCTCGCGTGGCACCGCGTGGGTGTCCAGCCCACGCCCACGCTCGCTGATCTCGATGGCGGCCGCCTGACCAGCCACGCGGTTGACGCCGCGCAACGAGCGATGGATCGCCCAGGGCGCAACCACCAGGGTGATGATCATCAACGGCAGGCTGATCCAGCCGCCGAGATAGCCGATCACCACCAGCAGCTGCCGCCAGAAGCCGCGCTGCGGCAGTCCGCCGACCATGACATGCATCCGGTGGTCATCGCGGTCGGCAACCGACACGCGCATCGGCAGGTCCATGCCGCGGCTGCGTGTGCGGACATCGGTGGGCTCCACATGGGCC
>JAEWLO010000265.1 GCA_023457475.1 Pseudomonadota bacterium
ATCTTGTTCACGTCGTTCCACGAACTCGTGTAGCCGTAGCTCAGGCTGGCCTTCCAGTCTGCATTGATCTGCCAGTTCAGCGCGGTCGAGAGCAGGCTGGAGCGCGTGTCGTAGTAAGTGCCGGGAATCGCGTTGTTCACGTCGCCGGCAATCGGGCGCGGCAGTTGGGTCAGGCCGATGAAATAGTACTGCGGCGATTCCTCGCTGAGGTCGCGTTCCTGGAACACACCGTCGAACGTCCAGGTCAGTGCATCGCTCAGGCGGGCATCCAGCGACAGCGCGCCGACCTTGCGATCCACCTCGCCGCCGTTGAAGGTCTCACCCTTCTCCTGGTAGGCGTTGAAGCGGTAGCCGAACATGTCCTCATTGCCGAAACGGCCGCCGACATCGACCTGACCGCTGACCACGCCCTGCTCGCGCCAGCCCACCTGGGCGGAGAGGGTCGGCGAGTCGGTGGGCTTCTTCGTCACGTAGTTGACGATGCCGCCGGGCTGGCCGAAGCCGTACATGAAGCCGCCCGGGCCCTTGAGCAGTTCCACCTGCTCCATCACTTCCAGTGGCCACTCGGTGCCCCACGACGATACCTGCAGGCCGTTGACGCGGTAGCTGTCGTAGCCCAGGTCGATGCCGCGGTTGCGGATCGGCGAGCTCCAGCCGCTGGCGTAAGCGCTGACCTGGGTGACCACCGACGGATCGGTCAGAAAGGCTTCGCCCAGCGAGACCACCTGACGCTGCTCGATCGCTTCACGGCCGACCACCGAAATCGCGAACGGGGTATCGCGCACGGCACGGTCACCCAACGCGCCGGTATCGGTGTGCGTGCGCTCACCGGAGACGTTGATGGCATCCAGGTCGGTGGCGCGCTGGGCGTGGGCGGCACAGGCCGCGGACAGGGACAGGGTAAGCAGGGCCGGCCGCAGGGCACGGCGGGCAACAACGGAAGCACGCATGTTGTGGGGGTCCTCCGCGGACAGCAGCACACCGTCCGCGATCAGGTGATGGCGGAAAAGAGGGTATGGCTGAGTCGGGGCACTGCCCGCGAAAGCAGGAATCAGCGCGAAGCGCGAGGCGCGGCAGGACCGTGGCTGATGCGAATTGTTCTCTTTTTGTCCGATTGCGTCAAACGTTGGTCACAAATGACACCTATCAGGCCCGCGCCGCACGTTTCAACATCGCCTTCTCGCGTCGCCGCGCGCGCCATCCACGCCAGTGTCCCTGCAGGCAGGAGAAAATCACGTACAACGCGGGCGTGCTGAGCAGGGTCAGGCTCTGCGAGAACAGCAGGCCACCGATCATCGCGATGCCCAGGGGACGCCGCAGCTCCGAGCCCTCGCCGATGCCGATCGCCAGCGGCACCGCCGCCAGGATGGCCACCATGGTGGTCATCATGATCGGGCGGAAACGCACGATGCTGGCTTCGCGTACCGCTTCCAGTGGCGTCCTGCCGTGCTCGCGCTGGGCGACCACCGCGAAGTCGATCATCATGATCGCGTTCTTCTTCACGATGCCGATCAGCAGCACCAGCGCGATCATCGAGATCACGGAGAGCTCGGTGTTGGTGACGAACAGCGCCAGCAGCGCGCCGACGCCGGCAGCGGGCAGGGTCGAGAGGATGGTCACCGGGTGCACCAGGCTCTCATACAGCATGCCCAGCACCAGATAGACCGTGATGATCGCGGCCAGCACGAGGATCAGCATGGAGTTGGGGTTGAGCTGCACGTTGAAGCCGCCCCCGTCGCTGATCCGGATGTCACCGGGCAGGCGCAGGCCGTCCACGGTGCGCTTGATGATCAGATCCGCTTCACCCGTGCTGACGCCCGGAGCCAGGTTGTAGCTCAGGTCCATCGTGGTGTACTGGTTCTCGTGCGTGATCTGCGGCGGCGCGAGGCCCGGCACCTGCCGGGCCACCGCGGTGAGCGGGATCATCTCGCCGTTGGCGGCGCGCACGTGGATCTCGTCCAGTGCCTTCGGCGTGGCCGTCTGCTCCGGCAGCGCGTTGACCACCACGCTGTACTGGTTGATGTCCGAGTAGATCGTGGAGATCTGCCGCTGGCCGAACGCGCCGTACAGTGCCCCGTCGATCGCACCGACCGACACGCCCAGGCGCGCGGCCTTGGCGCGGTCGATCTCCACGTTCTGGCGCAGCCCGGCGGTATCCACATCGGTGCCCACGTCGCGCAGCTTGGGGTTCTGCTTCAGCGCGGCCTGGACCTTGGGCAGCCATTCCTGCAGCTGGGCCAGATCATTGCCCTGCAGCGACACACGGTACTGCGCGCCCTGGCTGCTGCCCCCACCGCCGTCACTGGGCAGATCCTGGATCGCCCGCAGCCGCAGCTGCAGGTCCGGATAACGGTCGGCCTTGGCACTCAGCCGGGCCAGAGCGGTCGCCGTGGTCTCGCGGCGGCCTTCCTTGCGCGTTTTCAGCTCTACGTTGAACTGCGCGCTGGAACCCTGGCGGCCGCTGCCGAGGCGTACGCCGACCGTCTTCACCGCCGGGTCGGCCATCAGCATGTCGGTGATGCGGCGCTGGCGGTTGACCATGTCCTCGAACGAGACCGTCGCGCTGGAATTGGCACGGCCCCAGATCAGGCCGGTGTCCTGAGGCGGGAACGAGCCCTTCTTGACCGCGCCCGCCAGCATGACCGTGGCCACGATCAGCAGGATCGGGGTCAGTGAGAGCAGCAGCGCGTGACGCAGCGAGAAGTCCAGGCAGACCGTGTACACGCGCAGCATGCGATCGTGCGCACCGTCCAGGAACCGGCCGATGCGCGACGGCGTCTCCGGCTCGGCATGTGCGCTCAGGAAGCGGCTGCACAGGGCGGGCGTGAGGGTGAGCGAGACGATCATCGAGACCACGATGGCCGCTACCAGCGTGACCGTGAACTCGCGGAAGAACGCGCCGACCATGCCACTGGCGAACAGCAGCGGAATGAACACCGCCACCAGTGAAGCGGTGATCGACACAATGGTGAAACCGATCTCGCGCGCACCGGTCAACGCGGCCTGCATCCGCGGCATGCCTTCATCCAGGTGGCGCATGATGTTCTCGATCACCACGATCGCGTCGTCGACCACGAACCCGATCGCGATCACCAGCGCCAGCAGGCTCAGGTTGTTCAGGGTGAAGCCGAACACGTACATCACCAGCGCAGCACCGGCCAGCGACAGCGGCACGGTGATCGCGGCGATCAGGGTCGGGGCCAGCCGGCGCAGGAACAGCGCCATGGTCAGCACCACCATCGCCAGGCTGATCAGCAGGGTGATCTGCACTTCATGGAGCGAGGAGCGGATGGTCGGGGTGCGGTCGAAGTAGGGCGTCAGCGTGGTGCCGGGCTGGAGGTAATCACGCAGCGTGGGAATCTGCGCCTTCACCCGGTCGACTGTTTCCACGATGTTGGCCCCGGCGCGGGTGAACACATACATCACCACCGCCGGTTTGTGGTTGAACCACGCGGCCTGGTAGGCGTCCTGCTGGCCGTCGTAGACGTTGGCGACGTCCTTCAGACGGATCACCCGGCCGTCGTCCTGGGTCTTGATCACCAGGTTGGCGAAATCCGCCGCACGCGCGACCGAGTCGTTGGCGATGATCGCGGTGGTGGTGTTGCCGTCGCTGAGGAAGCCGGTGGGCGAGGTGACGTTGGCGGCACGCACCGCATTGCGCAGGTCGTCGGGCGTCAAATTGAGCGCGTTGAGCAGGCGCAGGTTCACATCCACGCGTACCGCCGGCGTCGAGGCACCGGCGATGTCCACCGAGGAAACGCCGCTGATCTGCCGGATGCGCTGCGCGAGCAGGGAATCGGCGACGTTGTACAGCTCATCGGCCGACTGGGTCTGCGAGGTGAGCGCGATGGCGATCACCGGATCGTCGTTCGGATTGGCCTTCTGGAACATCGGCGAACCCAGCCCGGAAGGCAGGTCGGCCTGCGCCGAGTTGATCGCGGTCTGCACGTCCAGCGCGGCTGAATCGATGTCCACCCCGCCCTGGAAGATCATGAAGACCAGCGAGCTGCCTTCCGAACTGGACGAGCGCATCTGGTCCACCCCGGGCAGCTGGCCGAGGTGGCGTTCCAGTGGTGCGGTCACCGTGGAGGCCATGGTGGTCGCGTCCGCGCCGGACTGGCTGGCATGCACGAAGATCACCGGAATCTGGATGTTCGGCAGCGCCGAGACGCCCAGCTTCAGGTAGCAGAGCAGACCGACCACGAACAGGCCGATGGCCAGCAGCGTGGTGCCGATGGGGCGGCGGATGAACGGACCGGAGATGTTCACGCGCGGTCCTGCGCGGTGCCGTGGCGAAGCGCACGGGCCTCGCGGCGCGCACGCATGCGCTCGGAGAAGCGCTCCATGTACAGGTAGATCACCGGCGTGGTGTACAGCGTGACCAGCTGCGAGAGCAGCAGGCCGCCGACGATGGCGATACCCAGCGGTCGACGCAGCTCCGAGCCGATGCCGGTGCCCAGGGCCAGCGGCAGGGCACCGAGCATGGCCGCGGCGGTGGTCATCATGATCGGGCGGAAGCGCAGCAGGCAGGCACGGCGGATCGCCTCGTGCGCGTTGGCCCCGGTCCGGCGCGCCTCAATGGCGAAGTCCACCATCATGATGCCGTTCTTCTTGACGATGCCGATCAGCAGCACGATGCCGACGATGCCGTCCACCGACAGGCTCAGCCCGCACAACATCAGGGCCAGCAGCGCGCCGACACCGGCCGGGGGCAGGGTGGAGATGATGGTGATGGGATGGATGTAGCTTTCGTACAGCACGCCCAGCACGATGTAGATCACCACCAGCGAGGCCAGCAGCAGCCACACCACGTCGGTCTGGCTGCCGGTGAACTCGGCCGCCTTGCCGATGAACTGCGCATGCACCTGTGCCGGCATGTCCAGGCTGGCCCTGGTTTCCTCGATCGCCTGGACCGCATCGGACAGCGAGTAGCCCGGCGCGATGTTGAACGACACCGTGACCGCCGGCAGCTGCTGCTGGTGGCTGACCACCAGCGGGGTGCTGGTCACCCGGCTGTCGGCCAGCGCCGCCAGCGGAATGATGTTGCCCGCGCCCACCGGAATGCCGGTGTTCTGGGCACCGATACCGGTGGCGGTGGAGGAGTTGGACGAGGTGACCTGGCCGAAGTTGGTGGCGTTGCTGCCGGTCAGCGCACCGGCCCCGTTCGAGGCCACCGCCAGCTGGTTCATCAACGCGGTGCTGGTGCGGAATTCCGGGGCCACTTCCAGCACCACGCGGTACTGGTTGAGCTCGGTGAAGATGGTGGAGATCTGCCGCTGGCCGAAGGCGTCATACAGCGTGTCGTCGATGGTCTGCATCGGCACGCCCAGCACGCTGGCCTTGTCGCGGTCGACGTTGATTTCCAGGGCGCGGCCCTGGTTGGACAGGTTGTTGTCCACGTCGGCCAGTTCCGGCCGCTGACGCAGCGCCTCGGTCAGGCGCGTGGCCTGCAGCGCGACCTGCGCGCTGTCCACGTCGGACAGCGAGTACTGGTACTCGGTGGCCGCCACACGCGTGTCCAGGGTCACGTCCTGCACCGGCTTGAGGTACAGCGCCACGCCCGGGATGCCGGCCACCGCCTGCTGAAGGCGCGGCAGGATGTCGTCCAGCCCGTCACGGTCGCCGCGCTGCTTCAGCACGATCGACAGCTGGCCCTGGTTGAGGGTGGGATTCATGCTGCCCGCGCCGATGAAGGCGGACACGCCGGTCACCGCCGGGTCCCTGCGCAGTGCTTCGGCCACTGCCTGGGTGCGCTGCTCCATCTGCGGGAAGGCGATGTTCTGGTCGGCCTGGACCACGCCGGTGATCAGACCGGTGTCCTGTTCGGGCAGCAGGCCCTTGGGAATGAGTACGTACAGCAGTACGGTCAGCACCAGCGCGGCGGCGGCCACGGCCAGGGTCAGCGGCCGGTGGTCCAGCACCCAGTCCAGGCTGCGCTCGTACAGACCCACGGTGCGGCTCCATACGGTCTGCTTGCCGGCGGCGTGCGCGCGCTCGTGCGCATCCTCGCCCTCGGGCAGCGCATCGGGCTTGAGCAGGTAGGCGCACATCATCGGGGTGAGCGTCAGCGAGATCAGCATCGACAGCACCACGGCGATGCTCAGCACCCACGCGAACTCATGGAACAGCCGGCCGGTCACGCCCGGCATCAGCAGCAGCGGCAGGAACACCGCGACCAGCGACACGGTCAGCGAGAGCACGGTGAAGCCGATCTGGCGCGCGCCGATCTCGGCCGCTTCCGGACCGCTCTTTCCCTGTTCGATGTAGCGCACGATGTTCTCGATCATCACGATCGCATCGTCGACCACGAAGCCGGTGGCCACCACCAGCGCCATCAGCGAGAGGTTGTCCAGCGACATGCCGGCGAACGCCATCACTCCGAAGGTGCCGGCCAGCGACAACGGCACCGCCACCGATGGAATGATGGTCGCCCACAGCCGGCGCAGGACCACGAAGATCACCGCCACGACCAGGCCGATGGTCAGGATCAGGGTGAACTGCACCTCATGAACGGACGCGCGGATGGTTTCGGTGCGGTCGGAGAAGATTTCCAGGTGCACGTCGGCCGGCAGCACGTTCTGCAGCTGCGGCAGCAGGGCGCGGATGCGTTCCACGGTCTGCACGATGTTGGCCCCGGGCTGACGGCGCACTTCCAGCAGCACCGCTGGCTTGCCGTCGGCCCAGGCGGCAAGCTGGTCGTTCTCGACGCCATCGATCACCTGGGCGACGTCCGACAGTCGTACCGGCGCGCCGTTCTTGTAGCTGATGATGGTCTCGCGGTACTCCGCGGCA
>JAEWLO010000266.1 GCA_023457475.1 Pseudomonadota bacterium
GGGTAGGGTCGGTTGCCAAACGACCGCACGTATCGGCTCAACGCCCGGTAACGCATGGCCGCTGACGGAGAGACGTCTCCGCCCACCGGCGCTGCGTCCCCGGCTGTGGACGACTCCCGTGCAGTCGTTTGGGAACCGACCCTACCGCCACCCCCCTAAAACGCCGGGAAGATGCCGGCGTTTTGTGGGTGCTCCGTGTCCGTTTACGCCGGTCGTGCCGGTGCGGGTAGGGTCGGTTGCCAAACGACCGCACGTCTCGGCTCAACGCCCGGTAACGCATGACCGCGGGCGGGGAGACGTCTCCGCCCACCGGCACTGCGTCCCCGGCTGTGGGCGATTTCCGTGCAGTCGTTTGGCAACCCACCCTACCGCCACCTTCAAAAAAAACGCCGGGCAGCTGCCCGGCGTTTTTCATCCATCAAATGGATCGGTATTACTTCTTCGTGCCGTCCAGGTAGTTGGCACCCTTGTTCTTCAGGAAGAACACGTACACCACCAGCGACACGGCGATGATGGCGGTCACGTAGATCGCGAAATCATTCACCCGGTCGGTCTTCAGCGCGCCCTGGTACAGCAGCGGCGCGGTGCCACCGAACAGCGAGTTGGCCATCGCGTAACCGAAGCCTACGCCCAGTGCGCGCACGTGGGTCGGGAACAGTTCCGCCTTCACCACCGCGTTGATCGAGGTGTAGCCGGTCAGGATCACGAAGCCCAGCGCCAGGGTCAGGAAGGCCCAGATCGGATCTTGCTGGTGCGGCAGCTGGGTGATCAGGTACCAGCTGTACAGCACGCCGCCCACCCCGAAGAACACCAGCAGGCTCTTGCGGCCGATCGAATCGGACAGCCAGCCGCCGATCGGCTGCAGCACCATCAGGAAGGTCAGCACGCCCAGGTTGATCAGCGTGCCGGTCATCACGTCGTTGCCGGCAAAGGCGCTCTGGATCATCTTCGGGCCGTTCACCGAGTAGGTGTAGAAGGCCACGGTGCCGCCAGCGGTGATCAGGAAGCACAGCAGCAGCGGACGCCACTGGTGCACGAACAGCTCGTACATCGAGCCGGAGGCCTTGGCCTTGCCTTCGCGCGCGGCTTCGATGGAGTCATGGCCCAGCGATTCGTCCATGGTCCGGCGCAGCCAGAACACCACGATTGCGGCCAGGCCACCGATGCCGAAGGCGATGCGCCAGCCCCAGGCGGAGATTTCCGGCTTGGCCCAGAAGATCAGCATGGTCAGCAGGGTCAGCTGCGCCAGCACGTGACCACCGACCAGGGTGACGTAGTGGAACGACGACAGCAGGCCACGACGACCCGGCAGCGCCGCCTCGGACATGTAGGTGGCACTCGCCCCGTACTCGCCGCCCGTGGCGAAGCCCTGCAGCAGACGCGCGAACAGCAGGATCAACGCCGCCCAGCCGCCGATGGTGGCTGCGGTGGGAGTGAGCGCGATCAGGAACGAACAGGCGGCCATCATCGTCACCGAGACGGTCAGCGCCAGGCGGCGGCCGTAACGGTCGGCGAAGCGGCCGAAGTACCAGGCACCGATCGGGCGCATCAGGAAGGTGGCGGCAAAGATGGCCCACACGTATACGGTGGAGTTCTTGTCGTCGGCCGAGAAGAACTGCGACTCGAAGTACACCGCGAACACGGAGTAGACGTAGACGTCGTACCACTCGACCAGATTACCGGCCGAGCCCTTGAGGGTATTGGAGATGGAGCGTTTGAGCGCGGCGCGGTCGTCAAGCGGCGCAGCGACGGAGGGAGTGGTGCTCATGGGGAAAATCGGTCCTCGCGTGGAGCGGTGGTTCTGGACAGCACCGGGCCGAAGGGCCTTGGCGCTGTTGACTTCGTACCTTACCCCACGTGTACGGGCGGTGGGCATTGCACCATATAACTAGCTCCCGCACGACAGCGTGTCATCACCGTGTGTGTCGCAAGCGGTCCGAAGGCCTAGAATCGCGTCTCCCCCCGCTGCGCCCCTCGCCCATGGCCGTTCCCTCCGCACCTTCCCAGCCCGCGCCCCGTGGGGGTCTGGTCGTACTGGCCCTGCTGCTGGTCTACGTGGTGTGGGGGTCCACCTACCTGGGCATCCGGCTGGCCCTGGAGGGCGGCGCGCTGCCGCTGACCACCGTATCCGGAGCCCGGTTCATCGTTGCCGGGTCCCTGATGTACGCCGTGCTGCGCTGGCGGGGCATGCCGGCACCGACCCGCCGGCAGTGGCGCAACCTCGTTTTCATGGGCCTGACCATGCTGGTGCTGGGCAACGGCATGGTGGTGCTGGCCGAGCGCGATGTCTCCTCCGGCCTGGCGGCCACCGCCGTGGCCTCGGTACCGCTGTGGATGGCCCTGTTCGGTGCGCTGCGCGGCGAACACGCCACCCGGGGCGAGTGGCTGGGCATCGCCATCGGCTTCCTGGGCGTGGTCTGGCTCAACGCCGGCAGCAGCCTCACCGCCTCGCCCACCGGGCTCGTGCTGCTGCTCATCGCGCCGATCGGCTGGGCCTTCGGCTCGGTGTCCGCCCGTCGCCTGGACCTGCCCAGTCCGTTCATGACCGCCGCCGGGCAGATGCTGTGCGGCGGTGTGATGCTGGTCGCGCTGGGACTGGCCTCCGGCGAACGGCCCACCACCTGGCCCAGCACGGACGGCCTGCTGGCGGTCGCCTACCTGTGCATGTTCGGCTCCATCGTCGCCTTCACCGCCTACGTGTGGCTGCTGCACAACGTGCGCCCGGCCCTGGCCGGCAGCTACGCCTATGTGAACCCGGTCATCGCCGTGCTGCTGGGGGCCTGGATCGGTCACGAGCGGTTCGGCGCGCATGACCTGATGGCCATGGGCGTGATCCTGGCCGGCGTGGTGGTGCTCACCCTCGCCCGGACCCGCGCCAGGTGAGCGCCGTGGACGCACAGGCACTGCAGGAGCAGCGCCGCGGGCTGGCGATCACCGCCTTCACCTTCACCCTGTGGGGCCTGGTGCCGGTGTACTGGCACCTGCTCAAGGCCGTGCCCTCGCAGCAGATCATCGCCCACCGCATCATCTGGAGCACCGTGCTGGTCCTGGCCTGGCTGCTCATCAGCAGCGGCCGCCGCTGGTGGCGCACCATCGCCGCCCAGCCGCGCGCGCTGCCCACGCTGGCGCTGAGCAGCCTGGCCATCGCTTTCAACTGGGGCCTGTACATCTGGGCGATCAATGCCGGGCATGTCATCGAGACCAGCCTGGGCTACTTCATCAATCCCCTGGTAAGCGTGCTGCTTGGCGTGCTGGTGCTCAAGGAGCGCCTGCGCGGCCTGCAGTGGCTGGCGGTGGCCTGCGCCGCTGTCGGCGTGGCCTGGCTTACCGTGGATGCCGGCCGCCCGCCGTGGATCGCGCTGGGCCTGGCCTGTTCGTTCGGCCTGTATGGCCTGCTGCGCAAGCTGATCTCGGTGGACCCGGTCGCCGGCCTCGGGGTGGAGAGCCTGTACCTGTTCCTGCCGGCGATCGGTTTCGCGATCTGGAGCGAGGGCGCCCATGGCGGTGCCTTCTTCAGCGGCTGGGGCTGGAAGAACGACCTGCTGCTGATCTTCGGCGGCGTGGTCACCGCGCTTCCGTTGATCGGTTTCGCCTACGGAGTGAAGCGGATTCCGCTTTCGCTGGTCGGCATCCTGCAGTACATCGCCCCCACCATTGGCCTGCTGCTGGGTGTGTTCTTCTTCCGCGAACCGTTCGACACCGGCAAGGCCCTGGGCTTCGCCGCGATCTGGGTCGGCCTGCTGCTGTTCATCGGCGACAGCGTGTGGCGCACGCGCAGGACGGCGGCCTGACCGCGACCGCCCGGTCGCTCGCTGTGTGTGATCCACACG
>JAEWLO010000267.1 GCA_023457475.1 Pseudomonadota bacterium
GGACACGCATGGCGTGTCCCTACGCGACCAACCCACCCCGCGTGATGACGCGCCATGCGTGTCATCGCGGGCCCGGCATCACGCCGCGTCGTTCGCCGCCGACAACGTCCGCCCGCGCTCGGTGGCCGCCTCGATCGCCCGCGCCACGATCGCTTCAAACCCCTCCCGCTGGAACGACTCGATCGCCGCCTGGGTCGTGCCGTTCGGCGAGGTCACCCGCCGCCGCAGTTCTGCCGGTGCTTCGCCGGACTCGTCCAGCATGCGGCTCGCCCCCAGCAGCGTCTGCACCACCAGGGTATGCGCGGCGTCCGCAGAAAGCCCCTGCGCGCGTGCGGCGGCTTCCATCGCCTCGGCCAACAGGAACACATAGGCCGGCCCACTGCCGGAGACCGCGGTCACCGCGTCCATGCGCGCTTCGTCTTCAATCCATACCGTCTTCCCCGCGCTGGCGAGGACCTGGTCGGCCTGCTGGCGCTGCCCGGCGGTCACCGCCGCGCTCGCGTGCAGTCCGGTCACCCCGGCACCCAGCAGGGCGGGGGTATTGGGCATGGCACGGACCACCGCATCGTGCCCGCCCAGCCAGCGCTGCAGCTGGGCCCCGGTGATGCCGGCGGCGATGGACACCACCAGCGGACGCCTGCCCAGGGCGGTATCGGCCAGCCCCGCGCAGACATCACGCAGCACCTGCGGTTTCACCGCCAGCACCCACACATCGCCCCGGGCAGCCGCTTCACTGGCGGAGGCGTAGGTCTTCACGCCGAAGTCGGTGGTCAGCGCGTCTCGCAGATCGGTCACGGGTTCAGCCACATGGATGTCGGCGGGCGCGACGCCCTGGCGGACGAGGCCGGCGATGAGGCTGCGGGCCATGTTGCCGCCGCCGATGAAGGTGAGGGAAGGAGACGTCATGGAAGTTCCAGAGAGCGAAAGGAAAGTCAGGCGCGGGCACCGAACAGCGCGGTACCGATCCGCACCATCGTGGCACCGTGGGCGATGGCCTGGGGGTAGTCTGCGCTCATGCCCATGGACAAGGTGTCCACCTGCCGGTGGTGCGAAGCCAGCACCTGATACAACGCCCGCATGGCGTCGAAGGCCTGTGCACGGCGCGCCGGTTCCGGCCACGGCGCGGGAATGGCCATGAGCCCGCGCAGGCAAAGCCGCGGCTCGGCGGCGACCAGGGCGGCCAGCGCAGGCACGTCGCCCGGTGCGCAGCCGTGCTTGCTCTGTTCATCGTCGATATTGACCTGGATGAGCACGTTGAGCGGTCCACGCCCGGCAGGACGGTGCTGCGCAAGGGCGGCTACCAGCTTGGGCCGGTCCACGCTCTGCACCCAGTCGAAATGCCGTGCCGCCAGCTCGGCCTTGTTGGACTGCAGGTGTCCGATCAGGTGCCATTCCAGCCCAAGTGTGACCAATGCCTCGATTTTGGGCACGGCTTCCTGCACGTAGTTCTCGCCGAACGCGCGCTGCCCCTGGGCCGCCAGCGCCGCCACCGCCGCGGCGGGCTGGGTCTTGGAAACCGCCAGCAGCAAGGGATCTGGCCGCCCGGCGGCGGTCGCCGCGTTGTGCAGGTTCAGCAGAATGGCAGACAGGGGCAGGGCGGACACAGGCGCATTCCAACGGATCAGGGAGGCTATACTGCCGACCGGGGAAAGATCCTTCCAGTCGCAGCAGTCTAAGGGGAGTAGCAGCGTATGGATATCGCCGAGCTGTTGGCGTTTTCCGTTAAGAACAAAGCATCGGATCTTCATCTGTCGGCAGGCCTGCCGCCGATGATCCGCGTGGACGGCGATGTCCGTCGCATCAACATTCCGGCGTTGGACCACAAGCAGGTGCATGCGCTGGTGTACGACATCATGTCGGACAAGCAGCGTCGCGACTACGAAGAGTTCCTCGAAGTCGACTTCTCGTTCGAGATTCCGAGCCTGGCGCGCTTCCGCGTCAACGCGTTCAACCAGAACCGTGGTGCGGGTGCGGTCTTCCGTACCATTCCCTCGGAAGTGCTCACCCTGGAAGACCTGGCCGTGCCGCCGATCTTCCGTGAGCTGATCGACCAGCCGCAGGGCCTGATCCTGGTGACCGGCCCGACCGGTTCGGGCAAGTCGACCACGCTGGCGGCGATGATCGACCACATCAACAAGAACGAATACGGTCATATCCTCACGGTCGAGGACCCGATCGAATTCGTGCACACCTCGCAGAAGTGCCTGATCAACCAGCGCGAAGTGCACCGCGATACGCACGGCTTCAACGAAGCGCTGCGCTCGGCGCTGCGTGAAGACCCGGACATCATCCTGGTGGGCGAACTGCGCGACCTGGAAACCATCCGCCTGGCACTGACCGCGGCGGAAACCGGCCACCTGGTGTTCGGCACCCTGCACACCAGCTCGGCCGCCAAGACCACCGACCGCATCATCGACGTGTTCCCGGCCGGCGAAAAGCCGATGGTGCGCTCGATGCTGTCGGAGTCGCTGCGCGCGGTGATCTCGCAGGCGCTGCTGAAGAAGGTCGGCGGTGGCCGTACCGCGGCCTGGGAAATCATGGTCGGTACCCCGGCCATTCGAAACCTCATCCGTGAGGACAAGGTGGCGCAGATGTACTCGGCGATCCAGACCGGCCAGCAGCAGGGCATGATGACGCTCGACCAGCACCTGCAGGACCTGGTGAAGCGCAGCCTCATCACGCGCAACCAGGCCAAGGAATACGCCAAAGACAAGCGCATCTTCGAATAACCGGGGCACATAGCGATGAATACCACTGGCACTACCATCGACTTCACCTCGTTCCTCAAGCTGATGGCGCATCAGAAGGCGTCGGACCTGTTCATCACCGCCGGCATGCCGCCGGCGATCAAGGTGAACGGCAAGATCTCGCCCATCACCCAGACGCCGCTCACGCCGCAGCAGAGCCGCGATCTGGTGCTGAACGTGATGACGCCCGCGCAGCGCGAGGAGTTCGAGAAAACCCACGAGTGCAACTTCGCCATCGGCCTGTCCGGTGTCGGGCGCTTCCGCGTGAGCTGCTTCTACCAGCGCAACCAGGTCGGCATGGTGCTGCGTCGCATCGAGACGCGCATTCCCACCGTGGAAGAGCTGAGCCTGCCGCCGATCATCAAGACGCTGGCGATGACCAAGCGCGGCATCATCCTGTTCGTGGGTGCAACCGGTACGGGTAAGTCCACGTCGCTGGCGGCGATGATCGGCTACCGCAACCTGAACTCGACCGGGCACATCATCACCATCGAAGACCCGATCGAATTCGTGCACAAGCATGAAGGCTGCATCATCACCCAGCGTGAAGTGGGCATCGATACCGACAGCTGGGAAGCGGCGCTGAAGAACACGCTGCGCCAGGCCCCGGACGTGATCATGATCGGCGAGGTGCGTACCCGCGAGGGCATGGACCATGCCATCGCGTTCGCCGAAACCGGCCATCTGGTGCTGTGCACCCTGCACGCCAACAACGCCAACCAGGCCATGGACCGCATCATCAACTTCTTCCCGGAAGATCGCCGCGGGCAGCTGCTGATGGATCTGTCGCTGAACCTCAAGGGCGTGGTCGCACAGCAGCTGGTGCCCTCGCCGGATGGCAAGTCGCGCAAGGTGGCGATGGAAATCATGCTCGGCACGCCGCTGGTGCAGGATTACATCCGCGACGGCGAGATCCACAAGCTGAAGGAAGTGATGAAGGAGTCGGTCCAGCTGGGCATGCGCACCTTCGACCAGAGCCTGTTCGAGCTGTACCAGGCCGGCGAGATCAGCTACGAGGACGCACTGCGTTACGCCGACTCGCAGAACGAAGTGCGCCTGCGCATCAAGCTCTCGCAGGGCGGCGATGCCCGCACGCTGTCGCAGGGCCTGGACGGCGTGGAGATTTCCGAGGTTCGCTGAGCGGCTTGCTTACCTGCCGCCGGCATCCCGCCGGCGGCGTGATATTCCAAGAGAATGCACATGGACTTGCATGATCCCTACCGCGCTCCCGACTCCTCGCGCCAGCCGTCCCGGCCCGGCGGTGCGGTGGACATGTCGGCAATCGCGTTCAGCGAAGACGAAAAAGTCGCCACGGCGGCCACCATCGCGGCCGGTTATTCATCCGGCGGCATCGTGGCCTGGCGCTGGCTGGCCAGCATCGTTGATTCGCTGGCGCTGATGTTCATCCTGCTCGCACCGGTGGCGGTGCTGGGCCGGGAGGTGTTTGAACAGACATTCTGGCTGTGGCTCGCGCTCGCGGCGGCCTACTTCCCGGTGATGGAAGTGCTGCTGGGCGGTGCCCTGGGAAAACTGGCCACCGGCACGCGGGTCGTGAACATCCATGGGCAGCGACCCTCATGGGGGCAGGCGATCACCCGTACCCTGCTGCGTCTGGTGGAGGCGAACCCGATGCTGGTCGGGGGCATTCCGGCGGGCATCGCAGTGCTGGCGTCGGGCCAGAACCAGCGCATTGGAGACATGCTGGCCAAGACCTACGTGCTGCATCGTCGGGATATCGCGCGGATCCGGGCCCCGGGTGCCGCCCGGATCGAGCCGGGCATGCCGAAAGCCGGCGACTGAATCGATTTCACCTGCAACTGTCACGCCGATCGTGTCTAATACGCGTCCCCACGCGCGGTTCCCCCTCTCATGTCCCTTCAATCCCATGGCGCTGCGCCGTGCGACGACGCTGACGGCCACCTGGTCACCTCTGGTCCGCTGACCCCGCCGCCTGACAGCGCCGGCACCGTGGCTGACGAAAAAGCGCTGCGCCATTCGGTGGCCGAGGACGTGCAGGGCATGGTCCTGGCCACTCTGGTGGCGTCGCTGGGCCTGGCGATCTTCGCCAAGGGCGGCCTGATGATCGGTGGCATGGCCGGCATGGCCTTCCTGCTGCATTACGCGGTGGGCTGGAACTTCGGCGTGGTGTTCGTGCTGGTGAACCTGCCGTTCTACTGGGTCGCGGTGCGCCGCATGGGCTGGGAGTTCACGCTCAAGACCTTCGCCGCCGTGACCGCCTGCGGCGCGTTGACCGATCTGCTGCCGCGCTTCGCCGATTTTTCGCACATGGCCCCGCTGTACTCGGCCTTGGTGGGTGGCGCGCTGTCCGGCCTGGGCATCCTGTTCTTCATCCGCCACCGGGCCAGCCTGGGCGGTATCGGCATCCTCGCGGTGTACCTGCAGCGTACCCGTGGCTGGAGCGCCGGCAAGGTGCAGATGTCCTTCGACACCCTGCTGATGTGCGCTGCCTTCTTCGTGCTGTCGCCCGACAAGGTGATGTACTCGGCGATCGGCGCGGTGGTCCTGAGCCTGGTGCTCATGTTCAACCACCGCCCTGGCCGTTACATGGGCGTCTGACAGGGCCGGGCAGAGCCCGGCGCTACGCGACTTCATGCATCGCCTGGGCCGGGCCCCCGCCCGCG
>JAEWLO010000268.1 GCA_023457475.1 Pseudomonadota bacterium
CTCGCAGGTCAGCACATTGCTGACTGGGGCGAACAGAGAACTTCACTGGCATCCGGCCAAACGGTGGATCGGATGCTTTACTGTCGAACACGCGGAATCCCCGCCAAAGGAGCTGTACAGAATGAATAAGACCGAATTGATCGACGCCGTTGCTGAAACCGCCGACCTGACCAAGGCCGAAGCCGGCCGCGCCGTCGATGCCGTCGTTGCTGCCGTCACCAAGGCCCTGAAGGGCGGCGACGCTGTGACGCTGGTGGGCTTCGGTACGTTCCAGGTGCGCGACCGCGCTGCCCGTACCGGCCGCAACCCGAAGACCGGCGACACCATCAAGATCGCTGCTTCGAAGAATCCGTCGTTCAAGGCTGGCAAAGCCCTGAAGGATGCCGTAAACTAAGCGGCTTGCTGGGGTGCTTAGCTCAGCGGTAGAGCGTCTCCTTTACACGGAGAGGGTCGGGGGTTCGAAACCCTCAGCACCCACCAGGCACTGCCAGTAACAAGGTTTTTGAAAGTGTGGAGCGGTAGTTCAGCTGGTTAGAATGCTGGCCTGTCACGCCGGAGGTCGCGGGTTCGAGTCCCGTCCGCTCCGCCACTCATCAGAGCCCCTGAGCGATCGGGGGCTTTGTTTTATCCAACGACATCACGTTGAAGGGGGGAACAGAAAGGTAAAACGCGGAGCGGTAGTTCAGCTGGTTAGAATGCTGGCCTGTCACGCCGGAGGTCGCGGGTTCGAGTCCCGTCCGCTCCGCCAACTTTTGAAAGCCCCTGGTGAAAGCCAGGGGCTTTTCTTTTGGCCACGGCAGGCCCCTGTTGGGGACGGCTCCGAAGCGGGTTACACTGCCGGGCTCTCCAATCAGGCCTTGATTTTTCCCATGCTGCAGAAACTCCGCGACAAGACCTCGGGCTGGATCGTCACCGTGATCCTGGGGCTGCTGATGATTCCGTTCCTGTTCGTGATCGACAACAGCTACCTCGGTGGCGTTGGCGCTCAGAACGTGGCCAAGGTGTCCGCCCCGCCGACCTGGTGGCGCTCGGCTCCGTCGTGGTGGCCGGTCACCCTGCTGTGGCAGCACCACGAGATCAGCGCGAACGACTTCACCCAGCGCTTCGAACAGGCGCGCCAGCAGGCCCGCAGCCAGCAGGGAGATGATTTCGACCCGCGCTCGTTTGAAACCACTGAAAGCAAGCTGGCCGTGCTCGACCAGATGATCGACGAACAGGTGATGCGCCTGTCCGGTGAGCAGGCGGGTGTGGTCATCGGCGACACTGCCGTGCGTGACGCCATCGCCTCCATTCCGGCCTTCCTCGACCAGGACGGCAAGTTCAATGGCGACCAGTACCGCATGGCCTTGGCCGCCGGCAACCCGCCCCGTACCCCGGCCCAGTTCGAAGTGCAGGTACGCGAGAACCTGCAGACCTCGATCATTCCGGCCGCGCTGCAGGGCTCGGGCTTCACCACGGCGGCCGAGGCCGAGCGCCTGATGAAGCTGCTGGGTGAAACCCGCGACGTGGAGCTGGCGGCGCTGCCGGAGATTCCGGCCGACACCGCCGAGGTCACCGACGCGCAGATCAAGCAGTGGTACGACGCGCACACCAAGGACTTCCGCCAGCCGGAATCGGTGTCGCTGGAGTACGTGGAGCTCAACGACGCCACGCTGCCGCCGGCAACTGCCGCCGACGAGGCCGCACTGCGCAAGCGTTACGCCGAAGAGAAGGCACGTTTCTCCACGCCGGAAACCCGTCTGGCTTCGCACATTCTGTTCGCTGCCGACGCCAGCGACGCTGCCGCGGTGAAGGCGGCCGAGCAGAAGGCCACCGCGATCGCGGCACAGGCCAAGGCACCGGGTGCTGATTTTGCCGCACTGGCCAAGGCCAACTCCGACGACACCGGTTCCAAGCAGGGCGGTGGCGACCTGGGCTGGGTTGAGCGCGGCACCATGGTCAGGCCGTTCGAAGACGCGCGGTTCGCGATGAAGTCCGGCGAGATCTCCGGACCGGTGAAGTCCGAGTTCGGTTATCACGTGCTGCAGCTCCGCGAGATCAAGGGGGGGCAGGAGCGTCCGTTCGAAGAGGTGCGCGATCAGCTGGCGGCCGAACAGCTCAAGGCCGACAACGAAGGCAAGTTCAGCGAACTGAGCGGCCGCCTGGTCGACGAGGTCTACAAGAACCCGACCTCGCTTGAGGCGGCTGCGGCCACCCTGAAGCTGCCGGTGCAGACCGTGGGTCCGTTCACCCGCGCCACCGCCAGCGGCATCGCAGCCAACCCGGCCGTGCTGCGCGCGGCGTTCTCCGAACACCTCACCCAGGATGGCACTGTCAGTGATCCGATCGAGATCGGGCCGAACCACACTGTGATGATCCGCGTCACCGCGCACAGCCCCGAGCAGGCGCTGCCGCTGGAGAAGGCACGCGACCAGGTCATTGCCGCCATCCGCGGCGACCGCGTCCGCCAGGCCTCGGAAAAGGCGGCTGATGCGCTGCTGGCCAAGCTCAAGGCGGGCCAGACGCTGCAGGCCGTTGCCGCCGAGGAGAAGCTGCAGATCAGCCCGCTGCCGGGCCTGCCGCGGACCCAGCCGGTACCGACCCCGGAGATCAACCGTGCCGTGTTCGCCGCGCCGCAGCCGGCCGAGGGCAAGCCCAGCTACGGCAAGGTCGACGTACAGGGCCGCTACGTGGTCTACGCGGTGACCAAGGTCACCCCGCCGGACCTGTCGCAGGTACCGGAAGAGCAGAAGCAGCAGTTCAAGCAGCAGCTCGACCAGCTCGACGGTCTGGCCGCCGGCAAGGACTTCGTCCAGACCCTGCGCAAGCGTTTCAAAATCCAGACCGAAGAGAGCAACCTGTAAACGGCGTTGCCGTTTACATGTTTCCTCGGTCTGGTCGCGCATTTCACCTTATCCACGCGCCTTCGGCGCGCCCCCTTGAACAACAAGGGGGCTTTCCACCAGAACCATCGGTAGCGCCGGCCGTTGCCCGGCCCTCCGGATGCAAAAAAGGCCCGGCATTGCCGGGCCTTTTTTCTATCGTTCGATCAATCGGGCGACCTAATCCTCAACCCTCAACACCGCTCCCGGCTTGATCACACTGCTGCCGGTCAGGTTATTCAACGACAACAGCGCCTTCAACGGCATCCCATACCGCTTGGCGATCGTCCACGCCGACTCCCCGTTGCGCACGGTGTGCCGGCGCGCCCGCGGGCGATCCGCCACGCTGGCCACCGAACGTGCGGCGGGCGTGCCGGGGCGAGCGGTCGCCACATCAGGGGCCGGCGAATCGACCTGCGCCACCAGCGCATTGGCGTCCACCGGTGCATGCGTGGCGGGTGCCAGCAGCGTGGCGGTGCCGCTCGGGCGACCCTTGCCGCTGGCCAGTGCCGGATTCAAACGCGCGATCCGCGCCGGGTCCAGCTGCCGCTGCGCGGCCCACTGCTGCACGCTGGTGCCGGCGGGCAGGGTGTGGCCCTTCAGCACCGGCACCGTGCGGTCCAGCGAGGCCATCACCGCCGGCGTGGTCTCCGCGTTTTCCAGCACGCAGGCCAGCGCGTGCAGCTTCTCTACATACGCATAGGTGATCGGAGAAAGCCCGGGCAGCGCGGAAGGCGTGGCGTTCTGCGCGTTCATGCCGCCCTTGCGCAGCGATTGCAGCACGCGGTACTCGCCCGCGTTGTAGGCCATGGTGGCCAGGCGCCAGTCGCCGGCGAACATGCCATGCAGCGTCTTGAGGTAACGCACCGCCGCCTGGGTGGAATCCACCGCCGACAGCCGCCCGTCATACCCGCCGCTGACCTGCACGCGATGGTTCTTGGCGGTGGTGGCGATGAACTGCCACAGCCCGGCCGGGCCCGCGCCATTGCGCGCGTTCGGGCGGTAGCCGCTCTCCACGAAGGGAATCAATGCGAATTCGGTAGGCAGGTCGGCCTTGCGCAGCTCTTCCACCACATAGCCGAACAGCACCAGGGCATCGTCGTCCTGGTTGGCCAGGCGCGAGGGCGCATGTGCGAACTGCTTCTGCCAACGCGGGCTGGTCGCCTCGGCGTCGCAGGTGGGTTCGGCCAGGCCTTCGCGGAAGCTGGCGAAGATGTCCTGCCCGTTGCGCACCGACGGCGCGGGCAGGGCGGCCGCATCCAGCGGCAGCAGGGTCATCCCCGCCACGTTCTGGGTGATGCCCATGTTCAACGACTGGGCGCCCGCGCTGCCGGCCATGGCCATGGCCAGTCCCAGCGCGAGCGGCAGCAATCGCCGGCTCATGTACTGAATCCGTCTTTCCAGCCACGCAGGCCCGCCAGCACGTCCACCTCGGACGTCACAGCGTGGCCCAGGTGGGCGCTGACCGCCGCGCGTACGGCGGCGGTATGGGTGCGCAGGAATGGATTGCATTCCAGCTCGCTGGCCAGGGAAACCGGCAGCGTGGGGCGTTCATCGCGGCGCATGGCCAGTGCCTCCTCATGGCGTCGCGCAAGCGCGGCGTTGGCGGGGTCGACATGCCGCGCGAAGACGGCATTTGACACGGTGTACTCGTGCCCGCAGCACACCATCAGGTGAGCGGGCAGGGACGCCAGCCGCTGCAGGGAAGCCAGCAGCTGGGGCGGCGTACCTTCGAACATCCGGCCACAGCCCAGGCTGAACAACGCATCGCCACTGAAAAGATGTTCAGCTGTGTGAAATGCGATGTGGGTTCGGGTGTGTCCGGGCACGGATACTACGTCGATCCCCACCCCCAATGCCTGAACGTGTTCACCTCCGCCCACCCGCCGGGTCGCGTGCGGAACGCGCGGCTCGTCCGGTGCCAGCACCTGCAGGTCGGGAAAGTGCGCCAGCAGCTCGCCCACGCCGCCGATGTGGTCGTTGTGATGGTGGGTCAGCAGAACCGTGTGCGGCCGCCAGTGTTCGCTGGCGGCGGCGGCCAGCACCGGCGCGGCTTCGCCCGGGTCCACCACGATGGCGTGGCCGTCGTCGGCGACGAGTGCCCAGATGTAGTTGTCCGCGAATGCGGGTAGGGCGGTCAGTCGCATAGAATTGGACCATGCCCGCCCTGTCGAGCTCCCGTCAAGCATCCGTCGCATCCTGGTTTGATACTGAGCCGGCGCTGGCGCTGTGTGCGCTCGAGCGCCAACGGCTGCTACCGGTGCTGGCCACGCGCCCGGTGACCCCCTGGCTCTGGATGGCTCCCACGGCGGCCTGGACCCACGACGCGCTGTTGCCCGGGCGTGGGTTGACCCTGCATCGCCACGGGCCGGAGTACGGCGGTGACGCCCGCTGCCGGCTGCCGCTGCCGTTGCCCAGTGAAAGCGTCAACGCCATCGTCCTGCAACACGTCACCGCGCGGGATGCCGAGGCGCTCATCGCCGAGTGCGAACGCGTGCTCATGCCGGGTGGCCGGCTGTGGCTGTCCACCCTCAACCCCTTCAGCCCGTACCGTGCCCAGTGGCGGCGGCACGGGCTGGTGGTGCGCACGCCGCAGCGGCTGCGCCACACCCTGGAGCAGGCCGGCCTCAACTGCCTGGAGCTCACCTGGCTCGGTCCGATGTGGCGCGACCGGTCGCCGGACCGCAGCAGCCTGGCTCCGCTGCGTGCCGCCTGCCTGTTCACCGCCGAGAAACGTACCCTGGCCCTGCCAGGACCCACGCCACTGCCGGTACGCCGTTGGCACGGCACCGTGGCGACCTGATCTGGAATTGAATGAAGACCATTGAGATACACACCGACGGTTCCTGCCTGGGCAATCCCGGCCCGGGCGGCTGGGCGGCGCTGCTGCGCTACAACGCCCACGAGCGCGAACTGACCGGTGGCGAAGCGCACACCACCAACAACCGGATGGAGCTGATGGCGGCCATTTCCGGGCTGGAGGCGCTGACCGAACCCTGCAACATCGTGCTGTACACCGATTCCCAGTATGTCCGGCAGGGGCTGACCCAGTGGATGCCCGGCTGGATCCGCAAGAACTGGAAGACCGCCGGCGGCGACCCGGTCAAGAACCGCGAGCTGTGGGAGCGCCTGCATGCCGCCACCGAGCGTCACACCATCGACTGGCGCTGGGTGAAGGGCCACAACGGCGACCCCGACAACGAACGGGTGGACCAGCTCGCGCGCGACGCCGCGATCCGGATCCGCGCCGGCGCACCGGTAAACTGAGCCCATGCGCCAGATCATCCTCGATACCGAAACCACCGGCCTGGAATGGCGAAAGGGCAACCGCATCGTCGAAATCGGCTGCGTGGAACTGCTTGAGCGTCGCCCCAGCGGCAACAACTACCACCAGTACATCAAGCCCGACGTTGAGTTCGAACAGGGCGCGCAGGAAGTCACCGGGTTGACCCTGGACTTCCTGGCCGACAAACCCGCGTTCGCCGAGATCGCCGATGCGTTCCTGGCCTATATCGACGGGGCCGAGCTGATCATCCACAACGCCGCGTTCGACCTCGGGTTCCTCGACTACGAACTGTCGCTGCTGGGGAATGAGTACGGCACCATCGCCGACCGCTGCACGGTCATCGATACGCTGAAGATGGCGCGTGAGCGTTACCCCGGCCAGCGCAACTCGCTGGACGCGCTGTGCAAGCGGCTGGGCGTGGACAATGCGCACCGCCAGCTGCATGGCGGCCTGCTCGACGCCCAGATCCTGGGCGACGTGTACATCGCGCTGACCTCCGGCCAGGAGGAGATCGGATTCGGCAGCCTCGACGAAGCGCGGCCGGGAACCGCGCACGCCCAGGCCATCGACACCAGCCGCCTGCTGCCGCGCCCGCGCGTGGTGGCGACCGCGTCGGAGCTGGAGGCGCACGAAGCGCGCCTGGCCAAGCTGCGCAAGAAGGCCGGTCACGCGATCTGGGACGGAGAGCCGGTCCCCGCGTAGTGCCGGGCCTTGCCCGGCAACATCATTTACC
>JAEWLO010000269.1 GCA_023457475.1 Pseudomonadota bacterium
CCCCCATCACCGCCCGACCCAACAAACCCACCCACGCCCCCGTACACTGGTGCCCAGCCAGAAGGGGAGTTCCGGCGTGTCACCCAGCGCTTCACTGATCGACCGCATCGAGTCCCTGCCGCGGCGGGAACTGTATTTCTTCGCCCTGTACCGGGTGCTCATCGCCGCGGTGATTGCCGCGCTTCTGTTCAGCCCGCTGGCCCGGCTGGTGGGGGACTCCAACCACCCCACGCTGGCGGCCATCGTCAGCGGGGCGTACCTGGCGCTCTCCCTGCTCATCCTGATGTTCGGCCGCAACGAGCGCTGGCTGCGGCCCATCGTGGTCGGCAGCGTGGCCGTGGACATCATCGCCACCGCCCTCCTCTCGCATGCGCTGCCCGGGGCCAGCGCCGGCTTCTCGATGGCGCTGCTGTTCAACATCGCCGCCGCCGCCACCCTGCTGCCGCTCTCGCTGGGCATGGGCCTGGCCCTGCTGGCCGCCGCTGCAACCGCCGGTGAGTACGTCTGGAACGTGGTGGAAACCGGCACCCCCAACCGCACGCTGGCCGAACTGGCCATGTTCATCACCAGCTTCCTGGCCCTGGCCTTCGTCAGCTACCAGGTGGGCAACCGCGCGCGCCGCAACCAACAGCTGGCCAACCAGCGCGGCGAGGAGGTGGCCAACCTGTTCGAGATCAACGAGCTCATCATCCGCCGCATGCGCACCGGCGTGCTGGTGGTGGATGCCAGCAACCGCATCACCCTGGCCAACGAAGCCGCCTCCACCCTCATCGGCGACCACGAAGGCAACACCGGCACCGGCAAGCTGGAACTGGCCAGCGCCGCGCCCGACCTGCTGCGACGCCTGCAGCGCTGGCGCAACGGCTGGAACAATGAAGAAACCCCGCTGCAGCTCACCCCGGACCAGCCTGAAGTGCAGCCGCGCTTCGCCCGCCTGCTGGCCGGCAGCGACCTCACCCTGGTGTTCCTGGACGACTCCACCGTGGTCTCGCGCCGCGCCGAATCGCTCACCCTCTCGGCCATGGGCCGGTTCTCGGCCAGCCTGGCCCATGAAATCCGCAACCCGCTGGCGGCCATCAACTACGCCGCCCAGCTGCTGGAAGAGTCCGACGTCATCACCGACACCGACCGCCGCCTGCTGCAGATCATCCACCAGCAGTGCCAGCGCACCAACGGCATCGTGGAAAGCGTGCTCGGCCTGGCCCGGCGCGAGCGGGCCAACCCGGAAAACCTGGACCTGGTCGCGTTCGTGCGCCGCTTCGTGCTGGAGTACAAGCAGAGCCTCACCCTGGAAACCGACAGCGTGGAGCCGATCATCACCGACTCTTCGGTGCACGGCCTGGTGGACCCGCGCCACCTGCACCAGATCCTTACCGTGCTGGTGCACAACGCCCTCAAGTACGGCCGCACCGGCCAGGACCCCGCACGCGTGCGGCTGCGCGTGGCGCGCATGGAGCGCTCCCCGGTGATCGACGTGATGGACCGCGGCCCCGGCATTCCCGAGAAGGTGGCCAGCCAGCTGTTCCGGCCGTTCTTCACCACCTCCGAGCACGGCACCGGGCTGGGCCTGTATATCGCCCGCGAGCTGTGCCGGGCCAACCAGGCCCGGCTGGAGTACGTCTCAGTGCCCGCCGGCGGGGCATGCTTCCGGTTGATTCTGCCCGGACCGCACACCCTGCTTCCAGAGTGAAAAGCGTCAAACATTTGTCGTGAGCAACCCCCTCGGCTATCTTCACTCCTATGAACGACAACCGCAGCGCCCTCGTCGTTGACGACGAACGCGACATCCGCGAACTGCTGGTACTCACGCTGGGCCGCATGGGCCTGCGCATCAGTACCGCGGCAAACCTCGCCGAGGCCCGTGAGCTGCTGGCCAGCAACCCCTACGACCTGTGCATCACCGACATGCGGCTGCCCGACGGCAACGGCATTGAACTGGTGACCGAGATCGCCCAGCACTACCCGCGCACCCCGGTGGCGATGATCACCGCGTTCGGCAGCATGGACCTGGCGGTGGAAGCGCTGAAGGCCGGCGCGTTCGACTTCGTCAGCAAGCCGGTGGACATCGCCGTGCTGCGCGGGCTGGTGAAGCACGCGCTGGAGCTCAACAACACCGAGCGCCCCGCCCCGGCGCTGATGACCAGCGAGCAGACCACCCGCCTGCTGGGCGAGTCCGCCGCGATGGACGGGCTGCGCACCACCATTGAAAAGGTCGCCCGCAGCCAGGCCCCGGTCTACATCCTGGGCGAATCCGGCGTGGGCAAGGAGCTGGTGGCCCGCACCATCCACGCGCAGGGCTCGCGCGCCGCCGGTGCGTTCGTGCCGGTGAACTGCGGCGCGATTCCCTCCGAGCTGATGGAAAGCGAGTTCTTCGGCCACAAGAAGGGCAGCTTCAGCGGCGCGCACGCGGACAAACCCGGCCTGTTCCAGGCCGCGCACGGTGGCACCCTGTTCCTGGACGAAGTGGCCGAACTGCCGCTGCAGATGCAGGTGAAGCTGCTGCGTGCCATCCAGGAAAAGTCGATCCGCCCGGTGGGCGCGGCCACCGAAGTACCGGTGGACGTGCGCATCCTCTCGGCCACCCACAAGGACCTGGGCGAGCTGGTGGAGCTGGGGCGGTTCCGCCACGACCTGTATTACCGCATCAACGTGATCGAACTGCGCGTACCGCCGCTGCGCGAACGCCGCAGCGACCTCCCGCAGCTGGCCGCCTCCATCCTGGCAAGGCTGGCCCGTACCCACGGCCGCCCCACCCCGCTGCTGGCCCCCTCAGCGCTGGACGCCCTGAGCCTGTACCACTTCCCCGGCAACGTGCGCGAACTGGAAAACATTCTGGAGCGCGCCCTGGCACTGGCCGAGGGCGACACCATCGGTGCGAGCGACCTGCGGTTGCCGCAGGCGGGCACACCCCGCCAGACCGGCACCACCGCGGCCCCGGTGCATGAGGAAGCCGTGGCGGACCTGCCGGCCGGCAACGGTGCGCTGCCGTCGTACATCGAGCAGATGGAACGCACCGCCATCCAGAAGGCACTGGAAGAAAACCGCTGGAACAAAACCCGCACCGCCGCGCAGCTGGGCATCACCTTCCGGGCACTGCGGTACAAGCTGAAGAAGCTGGGCATGGATTGAGGGGCTGCGCCCCTCTCCGCGCGCACCTCCCACACCGCTCGTAACCCGGTAGCGCCGGCCGTTGGCCGGCCCACGCAGTGCCTCAAAGTTCAACCAGGACACACAACCGGCAAGGTGCCTTCGGTGCCCTACCCATTGTGTTACCCCGCCGTCCCCATATCCCGCCCCTTCTTCTTCGCAGGCTGATGCAGCCTCGTCGTGGCACCATCGGGAACATCGATTTCAACGTAGAGCCCCAGCTCGCTCAACACGTCGAAAAGCTTCTGCCATTGCACGGTCCCACCGCCCCGCTCGACCTTGGCCAGAAAGTTCTCGCTCACACCAATGCCTTCGGCAGTGTCGTCCTGCCGCATGCCTTGGTACTTGCGGGTAGCCCTGACCAGAGGGCCAAGGTCTTCCGCCCGCTGCAGTCTGATCCTCATCGAAAATCCCCCCGTCTATGTGGATGCTGCACAACGCTTCGCAATTCCTTACGACCATGAGGAAAAAAGCTGTGCGGCTTGAATCGTCGTGAAAATCCTCACGATCTTAAGGATTAAGATACCTCGGTAGCGCCGGCCGTTGGCCGGCCCGCGCAATACATCAACATGCAACAACGCCGCGCACCGCAGTACC
>JAEWLO010000270.1 GCA_023457475.1 Pseudomonadota bacterium
CCGGCCGCTGGCCGGCCCGGGCGGTGCATGCCATCCCATTTCGGGCCAGATCCCCGTGATCCTTGCTCCGCTTCTCGGAATTGATCCGTTGTGTCGCCGAGTCAGGTTCCGCTATAGTCGGTTCCGATTCACGCAGACCGGTCCCCACCCGGTCTGCTGGCAGCCTCAAGCTACCTAAATCAATATCGGAGTGCCGGATGGGCAACGATGGGGTAAACGATCCAGTCAATACGGGTCGTCGACGATTTCTTTCCGCCACCACTGCCGTGGTGGGTGCCGTCGGCGTCGGTTTCGCGGCAGTACCGTTCATCAAGTCATGGAATCCCAGCGCCCGCGCCAAACTGGCCGGTGCACCGGTGATTGCCGATATCGCGGCATTGCAGGAGGGCCAACGGCTCGTTCTGGAGTGGCGCGGGCAGCCGATCTGGATCGTGAAACGCTCCAAGGCCATCCTCGAAGCGCTGCCCGGTCTGGACGGCCGCCTCAAGGACCCTGAATCCGGCGAAAAGGACCAGCAGCCGGAGTACGTCCTGAAGCAGAATCCCGAGTTCCGCTCGATCAAGCCCGAGATCTCGGTGCTGGTCGGGCTGTGCACCCATCTGGGCTGTTCGCCCGAGATGGTCGCGGAGATCCGGCCCGAGCCCTACGACCCGCAGTGGAAGGGGGGCTACTTCTGCCCCTGCCACAAGTCGCGTTTCGACATGTCCGGACGCGTGTTCCAGGACGTGCCGGCTCCGATCAACCTGCTGGTGCCGCCGCACCATTATCAGGACGACAACACCATCATCATCGGCGTTGACCCGCAGGGGGCGGCTTGAGCATGGCCAACATCCTTACCCGCACCGCGAACGGCGTGGCCGACTGGCTCAACGACCGCGCCCCCGGCCTGATGCCGATGTACCGCAAGCATGTCAGCGAGTACTACGCGCCGAAGAACTTCAACATCTGGTATTACTTCGGCTCGCTGGCCCTGCTGATCCTGGTCAACCAGATCCTGACCGGCATCTTCCTCACCATGCACTACAAGACCAGTGCCGCCGAGGCGTTCACCTCGGTGGAACTGACCATCATGCGTGACGTGGACTGGGGCTGGCTGATCCGCTACATGCATTCCACCGGCGCCTCGCTGTTCTTCATCGTGGTCTACCTGCACATGTTCCGCGGGTTGCTCTACGGCAGCTACAAGAAGCCGCGCGAGCTGGTGTGGATTCTTGGAATGCTCATCTACCTCGTGCTCATGGCCGAGGCCTTCATGGGCTACGTGCTGCCCTGGGGGCAGATGTCCTTCTGGGGCGCGAAGGTGATCATCTCGCTGTTCGGGGCAATTCCGGTGATCGGCAATGGCCTCACCGAATGGATCATGGGCGACTACCTGCCCAGCGACGCCACCGTGAACCGCTTCTTCGCGCTGCATGTGATCGCGCTGCCGCTGGTGCTGCTGCTGTTGGTGGTGCTGCATATCGGTGCCCTGCACGAGGTGGGCTCGAACAACCCCGACGGCGTGGAGATCAAGAAAGGGCCCAAGGGCAACCGCTGGTCACCCACCGCGCCGGCCGACGGCATTCCCTTCCATCCTTACTACACGCTCAAGGATGCGGTCGGCGCGGGCTTCCTGCTGGTCATCGCCGCGTTCATCATTTTCTTCGCGCCGGGCTTCGGCGGGTTGTTCCTGGAGCACGACAACTTTACCGAGGCCAACCGCCTGGTGACGCCGGAGCACATCAAGCCGGTCTGGTACTACACGCCGTACTACGCGATGTTGCGGGTGGTCCCCAACAAGCTCGGTGGCGTGCTGGTGATGTTCTCGGCCATTGCCATCCTGTTCCTGGTGCCTTGGCTGGACAAGGCAAAGGTCAAGTCGGTGCGCTACCGCGGCTGGATCTCCAAGGCGATGCTGGGCATGCTCGCGGTGTGCTTCATCTGGCTGGGCGTGATTGGTTCGGGCCCGGGCACCGATGTGCATGAAACCTACATCGGCCGCGTGCTGACCTTCCTCTACTTCGCCTTCTTCATCACCATGCCGATATGGACCAAGCTGGACAGGACCAAACCGGTACCGGATCGGGTGACCACGCATGACTGACCATTGCTTCGCGAAGCCACGCAGGGCGTGGCTCTACGTTGTGCGGCTGGCCTGCGCGGCCACGCTGCTGCTGGCCAGCACCCTGGCCGGGGCCGCCGAAGGCGGAAAGACCCTGCAGGCCGGCAACGACCTCGGCGATCGCGCGTCGCTGCAGCGTGGCGCGCAGCTGTACATGAACTACTGTTCGGGCTGCCACGCGCTGAAATACCTGCGCTATTCGCGCATGGCCGCCGACCTGGGCCTGACCGAAGAAGAGGTGATGACGAACCTCAACTTCACCGGTGCGGCGATCGGTGAAACGATCGGCGTGACGATGCCCAAGGCCGAGGCGGAAAAGTGGTTCGGCAAGATGCCGCCGGACCTCACGCTGATTTCCCGCGTGCGCGGCAGCGACTGGATATACACCTACCTCAAGTCGTTCTACCAGGACACCAGCCGGCCCTTGGGCTGGAACAACGCGCTGTTCCCGAATGCCTCCATGCCCAACCCTCTGTGGGAAATGCAGGGGCTGCAGCACGCCGTGCACGGCAAGGCCGAGTCGGCCGGTGTCGACCCCCCCGTGGTCGGGCTGAAGATCGTGCAGCCGGGGAACATGGATCCGGGGCAGTACGACCAGGCAGTGCGGGACATCACCAACTTCCTCGAGTACGCCGGTGAGCCGGCCGCGCTCAAGCGGCAGCAACTGGGCGTGTGGGTGATTCTCTTCCTGGCCCTGCTGACCTTCCTGCTGTACCTGCTGAAGAAGGAATACTGGAAGGACGTGCACTGAGCTTCACGCGCCCGGGCGTCTGAAAGAATCAGACGACAACCATTGACCTATTGGCTTTTGTGATGGGGGGTTGCACACTCGGGACCTGTGACGACTGTCGGCAATGGGCCGGCAGCGCCGATACGGCCGACGGATTCGGTCGTTGGAGAGCCTTTGATGGCGGCGAGCGTACGCATGCGGAATACCCTGACGCTGTTTTCCTCGAACGATGATGTCCTGTGCCACCGTGTGCGGCTGGTGCTGGCGGCCAAGGGCGTGACCTACGACTTCGTTCCGGTGGATCCGCAGAACCCGCCGGAAGACCTCATCGACCTCAACCCGTACCACTCCGTGCCCACCCTGGTGGAGCGCGAGCTGGTGCTGTACGCGGCGTCGGTGGTCAGCGAGTACCTGGACGAGCGCTACCCGCATCCGCCGCTGATGCCGGTGGACCCGCTGTCGCGGGCCCGCATCCGCCTGGCCATGCTGCGCATCGAGCACGACTGGGTGCCGCAGGTGCAGGCCATCCAGCTGGGCAACAAGACCCAGGCCGAGGCCGGTCGCAAGCGCCTGAAAGAGCTGCTGACCAGCTCGGTGCCCCTGTTCAAGGCCAGCAAGTTCTTCCTGAACCCGGAAATGAGCCTGGCCGATTGCGCCATGGCCCCGATCATCTGGCGGCTGCAGTCGCTGGACGTGAGCCTGCCCAAGGATGGCAAGGCGATCGAGGACTACGGTAACCGTATTTTCCGTCACCCCGGCTTCATCCGCAGCCTGACCGACCAGGAAAAGAAACTGCGCGAGCTGCCGGTCTGAGGCCTGGACGCGTACACTTGAGGCCGGCACTCGAATTCTGAGCAGCCGGGCATCGCCCGGCTCTACCTCCTGATGACTGAAGAAACTTTCCGCATGACCAGCCACCGCCCGTACCTGCTGCGGGCACTGGTGCAATGGATCAACGACAACCAGCTGACCCCGCACATCCTGGTGGACGCGGGGATGCCCGGCGTGCAGGTGCCGCAGAGCGCGGTCAAGGACGGGCGGGTGGTGCTCAACATCGCGGACCGTGCGGTGATGGGGCTGCAGATCGACAACGACATGGTGAGCTTCGCCGCCCGCTTCTCCGGCGTGAGCCATCCCGTGCAGGTACCAATCTCCTCGGTGCTGGCGGTGTACGCCCGCGAGACCGGGCAGGGCATGGCATTGCCGGATGACATTCCGGGCAACGAAACCGCACCGACCCGCGATGAGCTGCTGCACGAGGAAGGCACGCCGCCGGACGACACGCCGCCGGCCAGTCCGCCGCCGAAGGGCCGCCCGAACCTGCGCGTGGTCAAGTAACCCTTCCGA
>JAEWLO010000271.1 GCA_023457475.1 Pseudomonadota bacterium
GGGCGAGGCGATCAGGGCCACGCGCGCTTACTCGTAACGGATGTCCGCGTCGTAGCTGCTGCCACCGACCTTCCCGTCCTTGCCCAGGCTGATGAGGTCGAACGGCTGGCCTTCGCCGGGCGCGCGATACTCCAGCGCGTGCCCCCACGGATCGTTCAACTCGGCTTCCTTGGCGTACGGGCCCAGCCAGCCGCTGGTGCCCCCCGGCTGGGTGACCAGGTCGCCCAACCGGGCCGGCAGTTTTCCGGTATCCAGCTGGTAGTTCTCGATCTTGCCGGCCACGGTCTGGATCTGCGACTTGGCGATGTTGGCCTTGCCGCGATCGGCACCGCCGAGAACGCGGCTGCCGACCAGGGTCAGCACCGCACCGATCAGCACGATGACGATGATGATCTCCAGCAGGCTCATGCCCGACTGGGAACGCGGGGAGACGAAGCGGACCGGATGGCGACGTTGGATCATGGAAGCTCCTTGCAGCGGTTCGTAAGGGAGTGCGCCCCGGCGGTCAGCCGATGGCGTTGGTCAGGTCGTACAGCGGCACCAGCACGGCCACGATCACCAGCCCCACCACCGAGGCCAGCACCAGGGTGATGACGGGGACCAGCGCGGACAGCAACCGATCGATCGCGCGGGCGCTTTCCTGTTCAAAGGTGTCGGCGGTTTTCAGCAGCATGGTATCGAGCGCACCGGATTCCTCGCCCACCTGGATCATCTGCAGCGCCAGACGCGGGAAGCGCTTGCCGCGTGAGAGCGAGGCGGACAGCCCGTTGCCGTTCTTCACCTCGTCGCTGGCCACGTCCACGTCCGCGGACAGCGCGCGGTTGCCGAGCACGTTGCGGGCGATGCCCAGCCCGGCCAGCAGCGGCACGCCATTGCGCAGCAGCGTGCCCAGCGTGCGTGCGAGCCGCGCGGTTTCCAGTTTGGCCAGCAGACCACCAACGCCTTTGCGCTCCAGCAGCCAGCTGTCCACGGCCAGGCGGAACGCCGGCTGCCGCAGCTTGCGTTCAACCCCCAGCAGCAGCACGCACGGCACCACCACCGCCACCAGCCAGTAGTCGCGCACCAGCAGGCCCACGTTGAGCACCCACTGGGTGAACCACGGCAGCGCCACATCCAGGCTTTCGTACATCAACGCGAACTGCGGCACCACGTAGCCCAGCAGGAACAGCAGCGCGCCGCCCACCACCGCCAGCAGGATCGCCGGGTAGATGAGCGCGTTGATCACGCGCCCCTTCAGTTCCCGGCTGCGCTCGAGGTAGTCGGCGAGCCGTTGCAGGGTGTCGTGCAGGCTGCCCCCCGCTTCGCCGGCGCGGACCATGTTGATGTACAGCCGCGAGAACAGGCCGTGTTGGCGCTCCAGCGCGGTGGACAGCGCCGCCCCCCCGCGGACCACGTCGCGGATGTCGGCAATCACACGGCGGCTGCGCTCGTCTTCCGGCAGCTCGAGCAGGATGCCCAGCGCGCGGTCCAGTGGCTGGCCCGCGCCGAGCAGGGTGGCCAGCTGCTGGGTGAACTGCACCAGCGCCGCGCCGTCGAAGGGCTTGCGTCGCAGCAGGCTGGCCCAGACCACACCAGCGCCCGCACCGTCGCTGGCCAGCCGCGCCTCCATCGGCACATGGCCCTGGTCCTGCAGCCGCGCCGCCACATCGGCTTCGCTGGCCGCTTCCATCTGGCCATCGAACACCTCGCCGTGGGCATTGAGCGCCTTGTAGCGGTACTGCGCCATGCTCAGCTTTCCTCGGTCACGCGCAGTACCTCTTCCAGCGTGGTGTGGCCGAGCAGCGCCTTGGCCAGGCCATCCTCATACATGGTGCGCATGCCCGCCGCCCGGGCGATCTGCTCGATCTCGCCCATGCCGGCGCGGCGCATCACCGCGCTGCGCAGCGCATCGTTCATCACCAGGAACTCCATGATGGTGGTGCGGCCCAGATAACCTGTGGGAGCCAGCGCGGAGGGCTGCGCGCGGTACAGGAAGATCTCGCCGTCCGGCTGCAGGCGGCGCAGGCCGAATTTTTCGATCTCCTCCGGCGAGGCCGGGTAGCGCTGCGCGTGCTGCGGTTCCAGCCGGCGCACCAGGCGCTGGGCGAGGATGCCGTTGATGGTGGAGGTGAGCAGGTAGTCCTCCACCCCCATGTCGAGCAGGCGGGTGATGCCACCGGCGGCGTTGTTGGTGTGCAGCGTGGACAGCACGAGATGGCCGGTCAGTGCGGACTGGATCGCGATGCGCGCGGTTTCCAGATCGCGCATTTCGCCGATCATGATGATGTCCGGGTCCTGGCGGACGATGCTGCGCAGTGCATTGGCGAAATCCAGGCCGATCTGCGGCTTGGCCTGGATCTGGTTGATGCCTTCGATCTGGTACTCGACCGGGTCCTCGACCGTGATGATTTTCACATCGGGGGTATTGAGCTGGCTCAGCGCGGTGTACAGCGTGGTGGTCTTGCCCGAACCGGTCGGGCCGGTTACCAGCAGGATCCCGTGCGGCTGGTCCAGCACCTTGCGGAACTGAGGCAGGAAGCTGTCGGTGAAGCCCAGCCGGTGGAAGTCGAACACCACGGTATCGCGGTCGAGCAGACGCATGACCACGCTTTCGCCATGCGCGGTGGGGACGGTGCTCACGCGCAGATCCAGCTCCTTGCCCTGCACACGCAGCATGATGCGGCCGTCCTGCGGCAGCCGGCGCTCGGCGATGTTGAGGCGCGCCATGATCTTGATGCGGCTGATGACCGCCGCCGTAAGGTTGACCGGCGGGCTCTCGCCTTCGATCAGCACGCCATCCACGCGGTAACGCACCTTCAGGCGGTTCTCGAAGGGTTCGATGTGGATGTCCGAGGCGCGCAGTTCCACCGCACGCTGGATGACCAGGTTCACCAGCCGGATCACCGGCGCTTCGGACGCGAGGTCGCGCAGGTGTTCGATATCGTCTACGACCGTACCTTCGCCATCGGCGGTTTCGATGATCGCGCCCATCGCGCTGCGGCCCTGGCCGAACCAGCGCTCGATGACATCGTCGATTTCCGACCGCAGGCCCACATGCAGGCGCAGCGGAACCGCCATGGCCAGCTCGATCGCCCCGGCCGCGTAAGGCTCCTGCGGGTCGCTCAGCCACAGGTCCAGCACGCCCTCGTGCAGCGCGAGCGGACAGACATGGAACTGCTTGAGGAAGCGCAGCGACAGCGGCAGCGCGTCCAGCAGGGATTCGGGGGCCGCTTCCGCAACCGCCTTGGCGTCCAGCAGCGGCAGGTCCAGCACCTCGGCGCACGCCTGGGCGTGGTCGCGTTCGGACACCAGCCCCAGCCGTACCAGCAGCGGCAGCAGGCCGCCACCGGACTCGCGCTGCAGCGGGCGCGCGCGCGCGAGATCGGCCTCTTTCAGCCGCCCGTTGCGCAGCAGCAACGCGACGATGCGCGACTCCGCATCCTGGGGCGACTCTTCAGCAAGATCGTGGGCTACCGCGTTCACGAAAGCTCTCCTGGCGACCCACAGACTTTAGCAGCTCGCACCGGTGCGAAAGACGATGACCGTAAACAGAAAGCGGGAGCCCGTCACATGACGGACTCCCGCTGGGGACGACGACGCTTACTGGTTGGCCAGCACGCTCACGCCGCTGAACGCGGACTCACCCACCAGTTTGATGTAGTAGGTTCCCGCCACCGGCGCGGTGAAGCGTACGGTTTCGCTGTTGCCTGGACGGGTCGACTTGGCGTCGTAATCGGTCGAAGACGGCTCCTCGCCGGCGCTGACGTAGACCGACACGTTGCCGCTGCCACCGTAGGTGAGGAAGCTCACCGTCCTGCCGGCCTGCGCCTCGAAGCTGTACAGCGTTTCGCTGCCGCCCGCCCCGCTCACGCCGCTCACCGCCACCTTGTTGGTGAGTTCGGTGGCATCCGGGGCGCAGTCCTCGGTGCATGGCTCTTCCAGGGCTTCATCCAGTGCGGCCTTGGCATCGACGATGCCGCTGCCGATCGGCGTGGCCGCCGGAATGGTCACCGGGAAGTTGCGTGCGGTCTGCTTGAGCAGGGTTTCCAGCTGCGCCGGGGTGAGCGGATCGCGACCGGCCGAGGCCAGCGCACCCTGCACCAGGGCGGCGACGGCGGCGACGTGCGGCGAGGCCATCGAGGTGCCGCCCATGCCCATGTAGCTGTAGGCGCCCGAGGTCGGGGTGGTGGCGCCGTTGTATCCGGCCTGCCACACATAGCCGCCCGGGTTGCCGTCAACACTGCCGCCGCCACCCGGGCCGGAAAGATCCACACCCGCGCCATAGTTGGAGTAGTAGGCGATACCGCCGGTGATGCGGGTGGCACCGACCGCAACGACGTTGTTGCAGCTCGCCGGACGGAAGCCGGATACGTTGGAGGCACTGTTGCCGGCCGCCACCACGACGGTGGTGCCGCGCGAGACCGCGCCGTTGATCGCGTCCTGATAGGCCGCGTCGCATGCACCGCCGCCGCCCAGGCTCATGTTGATGACTTCGGCCGGGTTGGGATTGGCCGGAACGCCCGCGACCGTGCCACCGGATGCCCAGGTGATCGCATCGGCGATGTCGGCCAGATAGCCGCCGCACTTGCCGAGCACACGGACCGGCAGCACCTTGGCCTTGTACGCCAGGCCGGCCATGCCGACGCCGTTGTTGGTGGCTTCGGCAATCGTGCCCGACACGTGGGTGCCGTGCCACGAGCTGTCTTCGGCCAGCGAACCGGCGTAGCACTCGTTGTCGTTTTCTACCCAGTCACCGTAGTCCAGGGCACCGGGCACGCGCGCATCGGTGGGCCGGCGCGAGGTCTCGGCGTCGCTGATGAAGTCGTACCCTTCCAGCAGCGTGCCGGCGGCGAAGTCCGGATGCTGCGGCAGGATGCCGGTGTCGAGGACCGCCACCACCACCCCTTCGCCCTGCGCCACGTCCCACGCGGCCGGCGCGTTCACGCCACCGGTCGGGCTGCTCAGGTGCCACTGGTACTGTGCGTAATAGGGATCGTTCGGCACCAGCTGCGGGGTTTCGCGCGGGCGCACGTCCGCACGCTGCAGCTTCACGTCGGCCACCGCGTACTGCACGGACGGGTCGGCCTGGATTTCCTTCAGCACCTTCTGCAGCTCGGCCTGGCCGAGCGTGCCCTGCAGGCGGATCAGATCCGCGCCGGTGCCCAGCTTGCGCAGATGCTGCGGGCTGGCGGCGGCGCGGGCGGTGCCGGCGGCCAGGCCGGCGCGCGAGACCGCCGAGGTCACCGCGGCCAGTTTGGCCGAGCGATCGGAGGCGGCCGCAGTGCCGGTGCGGTACTTCACGATGATGCGTTCCGAGCCCTGCTGGGCGGCGGTGGCCTGTCGCGCAGGCTCCTTGACCGGCAACCCGGCGGCATAGGCGCTGGCGCCGGCGGACAGCGACAGGACGGCGGCTGCCAGCACATTGATGCGAAGGTTCTGCTTTCTGGTCACGTTGAAATCCTCTTCATGGTCATGGATCGAACGACGTTTCAGGCCAATCACTCCCTGCGGAAATCCCCGGCCGGCCCTGGCCAGGGTTCCCGTGACCCGCCCCCTCAGGCCTTGCATTGCATGGCACGGACTACCAGCCGAAGCCGGCACCCACGCCCACCGAGCTGTCATCACTGCTGAACGCACCGCCGAAGGTGACGGTGGCGCGTTCGCTGAGAGCGCGCTGATACCCCAGCGACAGCGCCGACTCGCCACTCTGGAAGCCCACGCCGACACCGACACGGTTCTGCGTGCGGACGCCGGCGGCACTGGTGGCCATGTTGAGCATGGCCGCGTTCATCGCACCCTGGCGATCGATGCGGCGGTCCTGACGACGCATGCGGTCGTCGATCTCGCCCTTGTACATGTCGAAGGTGTCGGCCATGGCGCTGAAGCGTTGGTCGGTGTAGCTGTTGGCCGTGGCCAGGCCACTGTCCAGCTGCCCTTTGTTGACCGCGTCGGTGGCCGCGTAACCGGCCGCCACGTTGGTCACCTGACGTTCGTTGCCGGCACTGCCGACCGAGACCGCGTTGGCCCGATCCGCCACCGAGCCCTGGCCCAGCGCGACCGAGTTGGCCGCCGTCGCCGACGCCCCCTGCCCGATCGCGGTGGCCGAGGCGCCGCTGGCGACCGCGCCATCGCCCATCGCCACCGCGTTGACCGCGGCCGGAGCCGGAGCCGCCGCCACCGTCGGCTGTCCGCTGACCACGCTGGCCGCGGTGGGCGTGCCCTGCACCGCGGCAGGTGCCGTGTCGGCCACGGCGGGGGCAGGGGCGGCGGCAGCTTCCGGTGCGGCGGCAACGCTGGCACTGGACACCGAGGCGCTACGGGCGCGGGCGTTGCTGGATGCGCCGGTGCCGGCGGTGCGCTGGTCGATCTCGGTGACCTTGGCGTCGAGCGCACCGAGGGCATCGCCCACGTTGCTGTAGCTCGCACCCTGGATCACATAGTTCGGCGCGACGAACACCCCCTGCATGCCCACGCTGGCACCGCCGCCGAGGAAGGTGGCGGTGTCGGTGAGTGCCTGGAACAGCTGGCCGCCATTGATGGCCTGGCGGCTGCCGCCGGCAATCGAGCCGGCCGCGACATTGTCCAGGGTGGTGCCCTGCAGACCCGACAGCGTGACCGTGTCACGGTTGCTGTCGTCGTAGGTCAGCGCGTTGGCGGTGGTGGTCTCGACCGAACCGATACGATCGTCGATGTCGCCCACGCGGGTTTCGACCGCGCCCACGCGCTGGTTGGTGGTGTTGAGCTGTCCACCGGTGACTGCGTCGGTGCTTCCGGCGGCGATGCGACCGGCCGCGACATTGACGACGCGGCGGGTAGCCGGGCCGTCGGTGCCGTTGCCGCCGCCGACCGAGACCACGTTGGCTTCAACCGCACGCGCCCCCGAACCCAGCGCCACCGAGTTGGCACCGGACACGCCCGACCCCGAGCCGATCGCGATGCTGTTCGCGCCATTGCTGACGAACGCCCCGTTGCCGACGGCAATGGCGTTGGCCGCGTTGGTCGAGGCCAGGCGACCGACCACGGTGCTGTTGTCGCCACGCGCAGAGGCGTCCGCACCGACGGCCGTGGCTCCGGTCGCGGAAGCGGAGGCTGCTGTGCCGAGCGCGCTGCTGCGGTTGCCGCTGGCCGTGGCGGCCGAACCC
>JAEWLO010000272.1 GCA_023457475.1 Pseudomonadota bacterium
GGCCTCTGGCCGGCCGTCAGTTCCCCAGCGCACCTGCCGGCACCAGCCCGCCGAGGTCCTGGTTGAAGGTCACCACCAGTTTGCCGCCGCGCACTTCAGCCGACTGCACCTGCAGCGCGCCCAGCAGCGCGGCTACGGTCGGGTCGATCTTGTAGATCGGCTCGCGGCGGGCGTAATCGGTCAGCAGCGCGTTGAGCAGGCTCCGGGAGTTGGAATCGAGGCGGCCGCCGTTGTTGACCGGAGTGAAGTCATCCACGGTCGGCTGGTCCAGGTGGAAGCCCTGGGTCTGCTGGTCGTAGCGCAGGCCGCTGCTCACCTTTACGGTGCCCAGCTTGGAGGGCACCCCACCGCCCGTGGCCAGCGCCACATCCATGCCCAGATCCAGGCGATTGCCTTGCGGCAGGGTGAGCTTCGGCTCGCTGAGGACGAGTTCGATCAGCCCGCCCAGCGTGTCCTTCTTCTGCGGGAAGCTGCCGTCCAGGTATTGCTGAACGTCGCTGGCACCCACCGAAATCTGCTTGCCGGAGATGCTGGGGGCGGCCTGTGCGCCCACGGCGACGGCAACGAGCAGCAGGCTGGCGGCAAGGCGGGGCAGCAGGGAGCGCAGGTTCATGAGGGCGGCACACGGGTGGAAGAAGTGCCCACGATAGCGCGTCCGGCTGAACGGATGCCGCATGTGGTGACCTCCGACGAGATGCCACACAGGGCGTGGCACTACGGCCCACCGAATGCAATGTAGAGCCACGCCCTGCGTGGCTGCGCACTCTCAGTGCAGCACAGGCTGCAGCGACGCCCCGGTGAGCTCCCAGCCGCTGCCATCCACGCGCGGCTCCAGCCGGTACCACCCTTTGAAAAGGAATGTGCCCTCCACAGTCCCGGCACGGACCAGTACCGGCACCTCACGCAGCCTGGACGGTTCCCCGGTATCGCGGGCAACAGGCAGCTCGGTGACCACCTTCAGCGAGGTCAGCGGCGGCAGATGGCGCAATGCCTGGTCATCCGGGCTGCTCGACGTGCGGCCACCGCGCCAGTACGCATCCGAGGCGGCGCGGCTTTCGGACAGCAGCACCCGGACATAATCGCGCACCGTCTCGCCTTCGCTCCGGGCACCGTCAGCGACCGCGTTCAGGGATGATGGCGCGGTGCCGTCAAGTGCTGCACCCGCGGCCGTTGAAGGCGCGGCAGCGGGCGTGGAAGGTTCCGTCGCGGCCGCGGGATCGGCCGCCACGCGCGCGCTGTCGGGCTGGCACGAACAACCGCCCATCAGCAGCGGCAACAAGAACAAGGCTCGGCGCATGGTGTGTCTCTCCCCAGAGGTGGGCAGAGTGTAGCCGCACGCGCTCAGCCGCGCTGGATCGCCTCCAGCGCCGCCAGTACCTCGTCCAGCTTCGGCTGCAGCGCGGTCAGCGGATGCTCCGGCTCCTGCGCGTGGCGTCGTGCCAGGTCCTGCAGCAGCTGGGTGGCCACGATGGCAGCCGCGCGTTCATCGCCACTGAGGCCGCTTTGGCGGCGCGCTGCTTCCAGCAACCGCATCCAGTCCTGGTGCGCGCGGTGCTCCAGTTCGATGGTGCAGCGTCCGCTGCACTGCAGCCCGTCCTTTTCGATCGGGGTCACGGTAATGCGGTAACGCTGGGAAGAGGTGGTCATGGCCGAAGGTGCGAGGGGGACAACGCCACCATAGGCTGCGCCGGCGTGCCCTGCGACCGTGGCGGCTGCACGCAGTGTTCCACCCTGTGTGTCTCACGCGCGGGGGATGCGCGGGAAGCGCCGCGCCGGTTGGGTTTGCGGGATGTGGCCGGTGATGACGAAGTTGCGGCAACGCTGTGTTTCGGCAGGCGCTCGCAGGTGTCGTCACGAGCTCACAAACGAAACGGGACGGCCAGAGCCGTCCCGTTCCGGTGTTGCCTGGAAGCGCGCAGATTACAGCGCGGCGTCCTTGAGCTTCTTGAGCGGACGCACCTTCAGCTTGGTGGTGGCCGGCTTGGCGGCGAACCACTGCTCTTCCTTGGTGAACGGGTTGATGCCCTTGCGCTTCGGCTTGGCCGGAACGGCGACAGCGGTGATCTTCAGCAGGCCCGGCAGGGTGAAGCTGCCTGCGCCCTTCTTGTGCACCGAAGAGGCGACAGCGCCTTCCAGCGAGGCCAGTACGGCGCGCACGTCCTTGGCGACAACGCCGGAGGCTTCGGCGATATGTGCAACCAGGCCGGACTTGGTCAGCACTTCCTTGATCGGCTTCGGAGCGGCCGGCTTGGCGGCTGCCTTCGTAGCGACTTTCTTTACTGCCTTCTTCGGGGCAGCCTTCTTAGCGGTCTTTGCCATGGTTTCCTGTTCCGTAAACGGTTGGTTGTGTGGTCGCGCCGAACCCCGTCGGCAAGCGAAATGTAGGGCAAGTGACCTGCGCCGCCAATAGGCAGACGCATAAATGTTCGGGTTTTTTTACCTGCCCGGTTACTGCAGTGCATCAGGTCATACCCGGAAAACAGGGTGGCACGACCGGGGTAGGGAACGCCAGTGCGGTGTGCAACCGGGCGCAGGATTGCGGGAACCGCCTTGAAAACAGGGGTTTGCGGGCACTGGCCTGCGACGATGCGGCGCAGGGCAGGGTGGCCCGACACGGCGCTAACGCGCCACCGGCTAGGCTGGCACGGCCATTCACCCCGCAGAGGACAAATCGATGGGCATTTCGCGTCACGCAAAAGCGCACTGGGAAGGTGACCTCAAGACAGGCAAGGGACAGCTCAGCACGCCACAGAGTTGCCTGCTGGACAACACCCGCTATGCCTTCAGCAGTCGCTTCGGCGATGAAAAAGGCACCAACCCGGAAGAACTGATCGCCGCCGCGCACGCCGGCTGCTTCACCATGGCCCTGTCCGCCAAGCTGGGCGAAGCCGGGTTCACCCCGACCGCGCTGGACACCGAAGCCAAGGTCGATCTGTCGATGGAAGGTGGGCCGCAGTTGTCGCAGATCACGTTGTCGGTGAAGGCGAACGTGCCAGGGATCGACGAAACGCAGTTCCGCGCCATTGCCGACGATGCCAAGCAGAACTGCCCGGTCTCCAAGGCCTTGAGTGCGGTGCCGATCAGCCTGAAGGCCGAACTGGTCGGTTGATTGTGTCGCGGGGGACACGCACGGCGTGTCCCTACGCGGCATGTCCTCGCAGGGTCCCGCCCCGGGCGATCACCACTCAATCGTCCCGCTGATCACCGTCTGCACCTGCCCGCCGGACCACACATCGCCCTCCGCATCGATATGCAGATGCAGGCGTGCGTCATGCCCCACCTCGCGGCCCTGGCTGACCACGTAATCGCGGCCGGACCCCGGCAACGCATCACGGCTGTCCAGCCATGCGGCCAGCACGGCGTTGGCCGCCCCGGATGCGGCATCCTCGAATCGCCGCCCATTTCCCACGAACGCGCGCACGGCCAGGTCGCAGCCGTCACCTGTGGTCCGCGCGTACGCGAACACACCCATGCTGCCGGTGCTTTCGGCCAGCTGTGCGATGGCGTCCCACTCCGGGGCCAATCCCCGCAGGGCCGCTTCATCGGCCAGCTCCACCACCCACCAGCTGCGGCCGCCGTCCATGCGCGCCGGCGGCAGCGCCCCGAGCGCCCAGCCGCGCACGGCCGCCTGCAGGCGCGGGTCGTCCGCCGTGGTCACTTCGGCCACGATTGCACGCGGGGTGCGGATGGCGATGCTGCGTTGCGCGCCTTCGCCCTGCACGCGCAGCGGCAGCTGCCCGGCAATGCCGTCCTGTACCAGCACACCGTCCACCGGTGCGGCCAGCCCGGCTTCCAGCACGGCGTGGGCGGTCCCCACGCTGGGGTGGCCGGCGAACGGCACCTCCTTCTGCGGGCTGAACATGCGGATCCGGTAGCTGCTGCCCGGGGCGTCCGGCGCGAACACGAAGGTCGTTTCCGGCAGCCGCGTCCAGCGTGCGATGGCCTGCATGCGGGCGTCGTCCAGGCCCTCCGCGTCCAGCACCACGGCCAGCGGATTGCCGGCACCGGGGTAGGGGGAGAACACATCCAGCTGCAGAAAACGGCGTGAGGTCATGGCGGGGCGATCGGGTCAACGGCCGGGCAGCTTAACAAGCCGTTCCCGCCGCCGCCTGCCTCAACCCCAGCCAGGCCCGGGGTTGGCATAGAATCGGAGGTTCGTCCCGGTGTGCCGGGCGAACCCCCCTCCATTACCTATTCCTGAATTTCCATGTCAGCTTCCCCCCTTGTCGATCGCTGGATCGTACTGAAGTTCGGCGGCACCTCCGTGTCGCGTCGTCACCGCTGGGACACGATCGGGAAGCTGGCGAAAAAACGTGCAGAAGAAACCGGCGCACGTGTGCTGGTGGTGGTGTCGGCGCTGTCCGGGGTCACCAATGAACTGACCGCCATTGCCGATGGTGTGGCCGACAGCCAGGCGCGCGTGGATGCGCTGGTGGCGCGGCACCGCGAATTCCTTGGCGAACTCTCGCTCGACGCGGCCGTGCTGGAGGAACGCCTGGCCGCGCTGCAGGGGCTGCTGGACGACGCGCGCGCGGCCACGCGGCCGCTGGATTGGCAGGCCGAGGTGCTGGGCCAGGGCGAACTGCTGTCGTCCTCCCTGGGCGCGGCCTACCTGCGCGCCAGCGGCCTGGATTTCGGCTGGATGGACGCCCGCCAGTGGTTGCAGGCGCTGCCGCCGCAGCCCAACCAGAGCGAGTGGTCGCAGCGCCTGTCGGTAAACTGCCAGTGGCGTTCCGATGCCGATTGGGCGGCGCGCTTCCACGCCCAGCCCTCCCGCATGCTGATCACCCAGGGCTTCATTTCCCAGCATGCCGACGGCGGCACCGCCATCCTCGGTCGGGGCGGTTCGGACACCTCGGCGGCGTACTTTGGTGCGCTGCTCGGCGCCAGCCGCGTGGAGATATGGACCGACGTGCCCGGCATGTTCAGCGCCAACCCCAGGGAGGTGCCGGACGCGCGCCTGCTCACCCGCCTGGACTACTACGAAGCCCAGGAAATCGCCACCACCGGGGCGAAGGTGCTGCACCCGCGCTCGATCAAGCCCTGCCGCGATGCGGGCGTACCGATGGCCATTCTCGACACCGAGCGTCCGGAACTGCCGGGCACCAGCATCGACGGCAGTGCCGCGCCCGTGCCCGGGGTGAAGGCCATCAGCCGCCGCAACGGCATCGTGCTGGTGTCCATGGAAGGCATCGGCATGTGGCAGCAGGTGGGCTTCCTGGCTGACGTATTCGGCCTGTTCAAGAAGCACGGGCTGTCCGTGGACCTGATCGGTTCGGCCGAAACCAACGTGACCGTGTCGCTCGACCCGTCCGAAAACCTGGTCAACACCGACGTGCTGGCCGCGCTCTCGGCCGACCTCTCGCAGATCTGCAAGGTGAAGGTCATCGTGCCCTGCGCGGCCATCACCCTGGTCGGACGCGGCATGCGCTCGCTGCTGCACAAGCTGTCGGACGTGTGGGCCACCTTCGGCCGCGAACGCGTGCACATGATCTCGCAGTCGTCCAACGACCTGAACCTGACTTTCGTCATCGACGAGGCGGATGCGGACGGGCTGCTGCCGATCCTGCACGCCGAACTGATCGACAGCGGTGCCATGCCGGTGGAAGAGGGTGAAGTGTTCGGCCCGCGCTGGCGCGAAATCGCCGGCACCATCCGTCCGCGCGAAACCGCGTGGTGGCGGGGCCAGCGCGAGCACCTGCTGCACCTTGCACAGGCCGGTACGCCGCGCTACGTGTACAACCTGCCCACGGTGCGCGCCCGCGCCCGCGCGCTGGCCGCGATCAAGCCGATCGACCAGCGCTATTACGCGATCAAGGCCAACAGCCACCCGGCCATTCTGGAAGTGCTGGAGCAGGAAGGCTTTGGCCTGGAATGCGTTTCGCACGGCGAACTGAAGCACGTGTTCAATACGCTGCCGGCACTGTCGCCCAAGCGTGTGCTGTTCACCCCCAGCTTCGCGCCGCGTGCCGAGTACGAGGCCGCGTTCGCGCTGGGCGTGACCGTCACCCTGGACAACATCGAAGCGCTGCAGCGTTGGCCGGACCTGTTCCGCAACCGCGAGCTGTGGCTGCGTGTCGACCTCGGCCGGGGCGAAGGCCACCACGCCAAGGTCCGCACCGGCGGCAAGGACTCCAAGTTCGGCCTGCCCACCGCCCGCGTGGACGAGTTCGTGCGCGTGGCGGGCGAACTGGGTACCCGCGTGGTGGGCCTGCACGCCCACCTGGGCAGCGGCGTGGAAACCGCGCAGCACTGGCGCCTGATGTGCGACGAGCTGGCCGGCTTCGCCCGCCGCATCGGCAGCGTGGAAACCATCGACATCGGGGGCGGGCTCCCCATTCCCTACAGCGCCGAGGACGAGCCGTTCGACCTGCAGGCCTGGGCCGCCGGTCTGGCCGAGGTCAAGGCCGTGCACCCGGCGTTCCGTCTGGCTATCGAGCCGGGTCGTTACCTGGTGGCAGAAGCCGGCGTGCTGCTCAGCACCGTCACCCAGGTCATCGAGAAGGACGGTATCCGCCGCGTCGGCCTGGACGCCGGCATGAACACGCTGATGCGCCCGGCGCTGTACGACGCCTGGCACGACATCGAGAACCTGAGCCGTCTGGGCGGCTATGCGGAGGCCATGTTCGATGTGGTCGGGCCGATCTGCGAGTCCAGCGACGTGTTCGGCAAGCGCCGCCGCCTGCCGGTCTCCACCGCGCCGGACGACGTGGTGCTCATCGCCGACGCCGGTGCCTACGGCTACGTCATGGCCAATACCTATAACCAGCGCGAGCTGCCGCGCGAGGACGTGATCGATGACACGCCCTGAGTGCCGCACCGCCACCTGCCTTGAACGCCTGCGCGCGCCGCCGCGCAAACGTCCCGCCTCACCGGATATGCCATGACTGCTTTCGATAAACACCAGGTTGCCACCTTCCGCTTCGTCCGCTGCGCGCTCGATGCGCAGACCGGTGTGGCCCAGCTGGTCTATGCGTTCGACAACGGTCAGGAGCTGGTCGAAACAGTCACCATTCCCGGTGCCCCGTTCGTGCTGGAAGGGGACCGGGCGCAGGCGGTGGAGCAGGCCCTGCGCCTGCTCCACCTGTTCGCCGGCGTGAGCTACTACAAGGCGGCCGTGCCGGATGACGTGCGCATCGACAGCTATGCCATCGACGCCGACACGGCCGCGCTGGTGGAAACCGTGTATCTCAACGGCCTGGGCGAGTTCGCCTACCGCAACGGGCTGAACCTGCGCGGGCGCTTCCGCCTGCCGGTGCAGGGCGAAGCCGTGACGGCTCCGCAGGTGGGGCTGCGCGAACACGCGCTGGTCGCCATCGGCGGCGGCAAGGACTCGCTGGTGAGCATCGAGGCGCTGCGTGCGCTGGGCATCGAGGAAACCGTCACCTGGATCGGCGGGTCGCAGCTGATCCGCGCCTGCGCCGAACGCACCGGCCTGCCGACGCTGAACATCGGCCGTGTGCTGGCTCCAGAGCTGTTCGAGCTCAACCGCCAGGGGGCCTGGAACGGACACATTCCGGTCACCGCGGTGAACTCGGCGATCATGGCCCTGGCCGCGCTGCTGCAGGGTGTGAACCAGGTCGTGTTCTCCAACGAGCGCTCGGCCAGTTATGGCAGCCAGATTCCGGGCACCGGCGAGGTCAACCATCAGTGGTCGAAGGGCTGGGCGTTCGAGCAGGCCTTTGGCGAACATCTGGAAAAGCACGTCGCCGCCGCCCTGCATTACTACTCGCTGCTGCGTCCGCTCTCCGAGCTGGCGGTGGCGCGGCAGTTCGCGAAGAGCGACTACTACGACGCGCACTTCTCCAGCTGCAACCGCAACTTCCACATCCTGGGCGAGCGCCCGGTGAACCGCTGGTGCGGCGTCTGCCCGAAGTGCCACTTCGTGTTCCTGGCGCTGGCTCCGTTCATGCCCAAGACCCGGCTGGTGCGCATCTTCGGTCGCAATCTGCTCGACGACGCCGCACAGTCCGGTGGCTTCGACGCGCTGCTGGAGTTCCAGGACCACAAGCCGTTCGAGTGCGTCGGCGAAGGCCGTGAATCGCGGGCAGCCATGGCCACCCTGGCCAGCCGCCCGGAGTGGAGTGAAGACGTGCTGGTGAAGCGCTTCATCCAGGAGATCCGGCCGCAGCTGGACGCCGGCGAACTGCAGATCGAGCCGCTGCTGGTACTCGAAGGCGAACACCGCATTCCGGCCGCCATCTGGGAGCGCCTGCGTGCGAATTTCGCAGCTTGAGGGCAAGCGGGTTGCGCTGTGGGGCTGGGGACGTGAGGGGCGGGCGGCCTTTGCCGTGCTGCGCCAGCGCCTGCCGCAGCTGCCGCTGACCCTGTTCTGTCCCGAAGCGGAGGCCGAGGTCGCGCGCTCGGAAACACAGGGCGCGCTGCAGGTGCGCAGCGACGTGAGCGGGCCGGCCCTGGCCGCGTTCGAGGTTGTGATCAAATCGCCGGGCATCAGCCCGTATGGACCAGACGCGCTGCATGCCAGCGCGCAGGGCACCCGGTTGATCGGCGGCACGTCGTTGTGGTTCGCTGAACACGCCGATGCCGAGGGCACCGTGCGCGACACCGTCTGCGTGACGGGCACCAAGGGCAAGAGCACCACCACCTCGTTGCTCGCGCATCTGCTGCGGGCGGGTGGGGCGCGGACCGCGCTGGTCGGCAACATCGGCCTGCCGCTGCTGGAAGTGCTGGAGCCGGAGCCCGCGCCGGCCTACTGGGCGGTGGAGCTGTCCAGCTACCAGACCGGCGAAGTGGCGCGCAGTGGTGCGCACCCGCAGGTCGCGGTGGTGTTGAACCTGTTTCCGGAACACCTGGACTGGCACGGCAGCGAAGCGCGCTATATCGAGGACAAGCTGCAGCTGGTCACCGGTGCGGCACCGCGCATCGCCGTGCTCAACGCCGCCGACCCGCACCTGGCCGTAGTGCAGCTGCCGGCGAGCGACATCGTGTGGTTCAACCAGCCGGACGGTTGGCACATGCGGGGCGAGTGGGTGTATCGCGGCGAACAGGCGGTCTTCGATACCGCACATACGCCGCTGCCGGGCCGACACAACCGAGGCAATCTGTGCGCGGTACTGGCCGCCGTCGAAGCATTGGGTCTGGACGCGGTGGCGCTGGCCCCGGCGGTACAAAGTTTCCGCCCGCTGCCAAACCGGCTGCAGGTGGTCGGCGAGCGCGACGGCCTGCGCTTCGTTAACGATTCCATCAGCACCACGCCGCATGCCAGCCTGGCCGCGCTGGAGTGTTTCGCCGGCCAGCGCATCGCGCTGCTGGTGGGCGGGCATGATCGCGGACTGGACTGGCACGATTTCGTGCAGCACATGGCGCACGACGTGCCGCCGGTGGAGATCGTGACCATGGGGGCGAACGGGCCCCGCATTCATGCGCTGCTGCAGCCGCTGGCCGATGCCGGACGGTTTGGCCTGCATGCGGCGGCGGATCTGGACGAGGCCATGCGGATTGCCTGCGACGCGTTGGGCGGGCAGGGCGGGGTAGTCCTGTTGTCGCCGGGCGCGCCCAGTTACGGGGTGTACAAGGATTATGTCGCGCGCGGCCGGCATTTCGCCGCGCTGGCCGGGTTCGATCCGGACGCGATCACGGCGATTGCGGGAATCGGCATCGCCTGATATTCCGGGCAGCCACGCAGGGCGTGGCTCTACGCGTCCCGATCCACGCAATCCGTCGGCGCATATGCCGCGTAGCGACACGCCATGCGTGTCCCACGGAATGCCGGAACCACCACGCGGACCCCCAAACCCCAGCGTAGAGCCACGCCCTGCGTGGCTGCGCCATGCCAAACCCGTCCGATGGACATGCATGGCGTGTCCCTACGCCGGGACGCGGTACAGTCAGGCTTCTTCCCAACCGGAGCTGGCCCATGAACAAACGATGGCAGTTGAGCGCAGCAGTCCTCCTCGCCCTGTCCTCCGCCCCCACGTGGGCAGCCATGCAGGCCAAACCGGTCGAATGGCAGCACGAGGGCACCACCTTCAGCGGCGTCCTCGTCTACGACGACGAAGACAACGACAAACGCCCCGGCCTGGTCATGGTGCCGAACTGGAAGGGCGTGAACGACTCGGCCATCGCCAAGGCCAAGCAGCTGGCCGGCGATGACTACGTGGTGCTGGTGGCCGATGTCTACGGCAAAGGTGTGCGCCCGAAGACCGATGCGGAAGCCGGCCCGGTCGCCACCAAGCTGCGCAATGACCGCCCGCTGCTGCGTGCGCGTGCGCTGAAAGCCGTTGAAGTACTCAAGGCGCAGGCCGGCAAGGCCCCGCTCGATGCCAGCCGTATTGGTGCCGTGGGCTTCTGCTTCGGCGGCACCACCGTGCTGGAACTGGCCCGTGCCGGTGCGCCGATTGCCGGTGTGGTGAGCCTGCACGGCGGCTTGGGTTCACCGCTGCCGGCCAAGGCCGGTGGGACGCATCCGTCGGTGCTGGTGCTCAATGGCGCCGATGACAAAGGCATCACCGCTGAAGACATCGCCAGCTTCACCCAGGAAATGAACGCCGCCAAGGTGGACTGGGAATTCACCAACTACAGCGGCGCAGTGCATTGTTTCGCTGAGGCCGATGCGAACAACCCGCCGGGTTGCCTGTACAACGAGCGCGCGGCGAAGCGGGCGTGGAAGAGCACCGATTCGTTCTTTGAAGGGTTGTTCGACAAGCGGTGAATCCATGCACCGCTTGTGCCGGGCAGAGCCCGGC
>JAEWLO010000273.1 GCA_023457475.1 Pseudomonadota bacterium
ATTCCCATGCGCCTGACCCCCCTGTTTCTTGCCCTGACCGCCCTCTCTGCCCCCGTTGCCGCGAACGCCGCCGGCTACGACTGGGACAACTGGCCGACCAAGGTCGCCTTCAGCGACGGCACCGAACTGGCCGCCACCGGCAACATCGCCTATGACTGGAACCAATTCTCCGACAGCAGCGGCATCGAAGATGCCGACGCCGTGCGCCGCAAGGAGTTCGGTGCCACCCTGAAGAAGAAGGGCGTGTACGACGCCATGGTGTACTACGACTTCCAGGCCGACACCTGGCTGGACGTGTTCGTGCGCTTTGAAAGCAAGGCGTTCTTCGGCACCGACGTGGGCCGCTTCCGCTTCGGTTACATCAAGACCCCGGTCGGCCTGGACGCCAACACCTCCTCGCGCGCGGGCAGCTTCGTCGAAACCGCCCTGCCGGTGCAGGCCGTGTACGAAGGCCGCCGCACCGGTGCCGAATGGGTGCTGGAGCGCCCGCAGTACCTGCTGCAGGTGGGTGCCTACGGTGGCAAGGATCTGCAGGGCGACAACCCGGGCACCACCCAGGCCGTGCGTGCCGCCTGGACGCCGATGAAGGCGGCCGGCGACGTGCTGCACCTGGGCGTGGCCTACTCGCAGGAAAACCCGCGCGGCTACCGCGACGGCCGCGACGTGCACCATGAAGCCGCCGCCCGCCTGCGCGCCCGCCCGGAAGCCGGCCTGACCGACATCCGCCTGGTCGATTCCGGCGCGCTGGTCACTGCCGACCAGATCCGCCGTACCGGCCTGGAAGGCATCTGGATCAAGGGCCCGTTCTCGGTGCAGGCCGAAGCCCTGCGCACCACCGTGACCCGTGACGGCAAGCCGGACTACACCGGCGACGGCCAGTACGCCATGGTCAGCTGGTTCCCCACCGGCGAATCGCGTCCGTACAACGCCGGTGCCGTGGCCAACGTCAAGCCGGCGCACGGCTACGGCGCGGTAGAGCTGCTGGCGCGCTACAGCCGCCTGGACCTCGATGACGCCGACGTGTTCGGTGGCCGCCAGCACGACTGGACCGTCGGTGCCAACTGGTACCTCACCAGCCACTTCAAGTTCCAGGCCAACTACGTGTGGGCCGACGCCAGCCGTCGTGGCGTGCGCACCAAGCCGGAGATCTTCGAAGTGCGCGCGCAGGTGCATTTCTGATCTGAGCGGTTCGTGATCTTGAAGCAGGGTGCCTCCGGGCACCCTGCTTTTTTTTGCCTGCTATTCCTTACATGGCGTGCGGGTGTCGAACACGGTGACGTAGTTCCCGTCGCTATCCTTGCTCTCTAGATACACCCGGATTGATTTCGCGGTGGGCGAATCCCAATCGCGCTGCTTATCGGCCCAGATTTCCAAACCAAACGCGAAGCCAAAGCGCCTCTCGTCACTGAACTTGATAAAGGGAAGGCGCCTCTCGACATTGCCGGGAACCTCCACCCACAAAGGTGCCGGCCTTCCTCGCCATGGACGAAACTCCAGTGTCTGCCACTGCGGACTCTTGGCATGCAACTCAAGGGTGGCAGGTGGAAGTGAATCCACTGCAACATGCAATTTCAAGCCACCCGGCCGATCGACATCTGGAATATCAGAAAAATCCAGCGCGGACCGCCCGAAACCCGTCACAACGTACTTCTCTGCGCCTCCGCCCATGACTATACGTTGATACTCAAATTCCACGTTTGCCTGACCGCTTTCGCACTGAGCTGCACGCGCGGGCTGGAATGCCAACAGCGCGAACGCACACGACAGCGCCACGATGATTCCCGTTTTCATACGCTTCTCCCAATGCCTGAAACGCCCCCGTTTCGGCGGGGCATCCGCGCGGCAGCCTGCCCCATGCGTGCACTATCATGTGGGCCGGTAAAACCCCTGTGAACACGGCCGCCCCGCCCTGCCCATGTACAGCACCTCCCGCAAACGTGCCCTGCTGCTCACCCTGCTGGTGATGGTGGGCGGCACCCTGATCTCCGCGCTTGTGGGCGGGCGGTATGCCCAGCAGCGGGCGCTGGCCGGGGAAAGCGCGCAGGTGCAGCGGCAGCTGGCCCTGTACGCCCAGACCCTGCAGCAGCGCATCGACCGCTTCCGGACCCTGCCGCAGGTGCTGGCGCTGGACCCGGACCTGCGCGATTCGCTCAGCCGCCCGCTGGACGCCGCCGAGCAGCACCGGCTGAATCTCAAGCTACAGCGGGCCAACAGCGTGACCCAGGCTTCGACCCTCACCCTGATCGACTATCGGGGCGTTGCCGTTGCCGCCAGCAACTGGGACCAGCCCGCCAGCAACGTGGGCGAGGACTACAGCTATCGCCCCTACTTCCAGATGGCGATGGCCCAGGGGCGCGGGCACTTCTACGGAATCGGCATGACCACGGCCGTGCCCGGCTACTTCATCTCGCAGGCCATCCGCGATGACAGCGGCAATGCCATCGGCGTGATCGCGATCAAGATCGAACTGCGGGCGCTGGAGCAGGAGTGGCTGCAGAGCACCGATATCGTGCTCACCAGCGACGCGCACGACGTGGTGTTCCTGGCCAACGGCGACAAGTGGCGCTACCGCCTGCTGCGTCCGCTGGCCCCCGCCGAGCGGGCGGAGATGCTGGCCACCCGGCAGTACGCCGACCGCTCGCTGCAGCCGCTGCGCGCACGCACGCTGGATGTGCTGGCCGACGGCGGCCGCATGGTCCGCGTGGAACAGCCGCCGTTGCCCCGCCCGATGTTGTGGCAGACCTACGCGCTGGAGGAGCCGGACTGGAAGCTGCACCTGCTGCACGATGCCAGCGCCAGCAGCGCGGTGGGCCGCAGCACCGCGCTGGCCGCCGGCGGCATCTGGCTGGCGCTGTGCTTCCTCACCCTGTTCGTGCAGCAGCGTCGTCGCATGGACGCGCTCCGCCAGCGCAGCCGCCGCGAGCTGGAAGGTGTGCTGCAGCAGCACGCGCAGGAGCTGCGCACGGCGCAGGACGGGATTCTGCAGGCCGCGCAGGACGCCGACAGCGGCCTCAGCCGCAGCCTCGCCCACCTGCCGCAGGGCGTGGTGGTGATCGACAACGAGCAGCGGCTGGTGGCGTGGAATGCGCGGTATCTCGAACTGTTCCGGTTCCCGTCCGATCTGGTGAAGGTGGGGCGGCCGATCGAGGAGATATTCCGGTTCAATGCACGCCGCGGTCTGTTGGGTCCGGGGCCGATCGATGAAGCCATCGAGCGGCGGCTGAATCACCTGCGCAGCGGTCGCCCGCACTTGCGCGAGAGCGAGAAAGACGACGGCACCGTGCTGGAGATCCGCGGCAACCCGCTGCCGGATGGGGGCTTCGTCACCAGCTATGCGGACATCACCGCCTACAAGAACACCGCGCGTGAACTGCGCTCGCTGGCCGATGCGCTGGAGCACCGCGTGGCCGAGCGCACGCGGGATCTGGACGAGGCACGACGCGAGGCCGAGCAGGCCAACCGGTACAAGACGCGCTTTGTTGCATCCGCCGTGCATGACCTGCTGCAGCCGCTGAATGCCGCACGCATGTTTGTTTCGGTGCTGCGCGGCAAGCTGAGTGGGGATGCGCGCGAGCTGAGCGAGCATGTGGATGCGGCGCTCGCCGCCCAGGACGCGATTCTCAACAGCCTGCTGGATATCTCGCGACTGGAATCGGGTGGGTTGCAGACCCATGTACGCGCCTTCGCGCTGTCGCCGCTGCTGGAAACGCTGGCACGCGAATTCGGCCTGGCGGCGACGAATCGCGGCCTGCAGCTGGACTGGGTGGATACCAAGGCCGTGGTGGTCAGCGATGAAGCGCTATTACGCCGCATTCTGCAGAACTTCCTGTCCAATGCGCTGCGCTACACCCCGCGTGGGCGTGTGTTGATCGGCTGCCGGCGCGAAGGCGATCAGCTGCGGATTGAGGTGCATGACCAGGGGCTGGGCATTCCGGAAAGCCTGCAGGGGGAGATCTTCGAAGAGTTCCGCCGCTTGAATGACGGCGTGGAGCAGGAACGCGGTGCCGGCCTGGGCCTGGCCATCGTGGAGCGCATTGGCCGGTTGCTGGGCCACCGCATCCGCCTGCGCTCCACGCTGGGCCAGGGCAGCGTGTTCTCGGTGACTGTGCCGCTGGGCCAGGCCGATGCGGTGGTGGCCCCCGTGGTGCTGGCGGCTCCGGCCGATCCCGGCGACGACAGTCCGCTGCGTCAGTGCCGGGTCTGGAGTATTGATGACGACCCGCGCGTCTGTGCGGCCACCCGCGCCCTGCTGGAACGCTGGGGATGCAATGTGGAGCTGGCTGACGGACCGCAGGCAGCACTGGAGATTGCCTCCGCCCTCAACGTGCCGCAGCTGGTGCTGCTGGACGTGCGCATGGGTGAGTGGCATGGGCCGGACCTGTACGAGGAACTGGCCCTGCTGTGGAAGGCGCGTCCGCCGGTGATTCTGGTGACCGCGGAGCGCGATGACGCGCTCAAGGCACGGGCGGCGGAGAACGGTTGGGGCTTCCTGTCCAAGCCGGTGCGCCCGCCCGCGTTGCGGGCACTGATGACGCAGCTGCTGGTGCGGCACCGCGCTTCGTAGAGCGGGGCTCTGCCCCGCTGAAGAACGGGGCTCTGCCTCGCTACGCATTGGACATCGGCACCGCGCTGGGCAGGCACCGCGATGTGTCGCCGGCAGGGTCGGTCGCAAGACGACTGCACGTACGACGTCAACACCCGGTGACGCATGACCTTGAACGGCGCGATGTCTCCGGCACGGGCCCGTGCGTTAAAGCGCCGATCACGGTTATCGGCCGTCGTCTTGCGACCGACACTACCGGGGTCGCGTCGGCCGCGCGAAGGGCCGGGCAGAGCCCGGCGCTACTGCGTTACCGCCGCCACCCACCGAACACGGCGCGCATCCAGCGGCCGAAGCGATTGCCTCGCTTCTTCTTCGCGTGCTTCTGGTACCGGTACGGCACGGTTTCGTCCATCAGCGTCAACGTCATGGACCTGCCCGACATCGTGACGCGGACCCGGCTTCCGGCCTTGAAGCC